>JAFRWH010000073.1 GCA_017438085.1 Bacillota bacterium | reverse complement strand
CCGTTCCAGTCGCCCAGTCCCCTGAGCGCCGCAAAGGTTGCCTGCGCGCCGGCAACGGAGGATGCGTCATTGATGGCCGCTCCCCCAAGGAAGGCGAACTGATTGTCCGTCAGTCCCATGGCTGCAGAAGCGTAAGGGTAGCTGAAAGCCGCCAGAGTATCAAACAGGAAAATCGCAGCCATGGCAAAGGCTATCTCCTCCTCGTGAGCTTTGATTATCCTTGCCAGGGTGGCTATGGCCGTTCCGCCGCAGATAGCGGTGCCTCCTCCCACAAGGACAGCAGTGTTACGGCTGACATCCAGCTTCCTGCCTATCAGGACAGCTGCGCCAAAAGCCGTTACTATATTGATGATTATAAGAGGAAGGGCCTTGACGCCGGTGCCAAGTATATCCGCGAAGCTCAGTGTGGCGCCGGTGAGTATGGTGCCGATATTAAGGAACTTCTTGGCGGAAAAGCTGGTTCCGGCTTTAAACTCGGGACTGATGCTGGGGAGTATATTGCATAAGATCATCGAGACTACCAGAGCTACCATGGGCCCGCCGATGACGGTCCTCCCAAGAAGAGCGCTCTGCCAGTCTGTTGATTTGGTCGCTGCAAGCCCTATGATAAGGCACATGGCAATGGCAGCGTATTTCTTGTTGTTATTACTCATATAAATCCTCCTGTACTCATGTTCATTATACATGAAAAGTCAGAAAAAAATACAGCTAAGTGAAGTACACTCAGCTGTATCTATATCATCATTTATTTATTATGCGCTATTTCAGAACTTCCCAGAGATAGTAGACAACATCCGCTCTGGGGCATTCATCACCGGTCTTATATTCCTGCTCCGTGCCATCCAGAAGATTCTTCTTTCTGGCCCAGTTCTCCGGATCTTCGTACCATGCGCCCTGTCCGGTCTTGCCCGGCTCTCCCATGGTCCTCCAAAGGAAGGTGACCATCTGGCCGCGCTTTACGGGATTCGTTGGCGAATAGACGACTTTTCCTTCCGCAGTGGTGCTTGTTCCGTCAGTTATCTTCTGCTGGTATGCCCAGAGAGCAGGCTTGTAATACCAGTCGTTCTCGCTTATATCCTCAAAGGGATTATCCGTGCTCTTCGGCTCCGGTTCACCCATGGCTCTCCAGAGGAAGGTCACCGCCTGAGCGCGGTTTACAGTTCTTTCGGGAGCGAACTTTGTGGCGCTGACACCATCTGTTATCTGCGGGCTGTGGTTGTAAGCCCAGTCAACAGCTGTTCCGAAATAATCATCCTTATTAACATCCGTGAAAGGCTTTACCTTTGCCTTGAGGCTGCTGAAGGACTGGCCGGGCAGAGCCACATTGTCCGCGAGCTTCCGGATCTCATAGCGGTTGAAGCTGAAATCTTCATTGTAGACCGCGGTTCTTTCGTACAGCACACCGTCGCTGCAGAGGATATACACGGATGGGTAATTGCGGGTGCGGTCGTTCATAGGCTGGAGCGCCATTTCCACGTCCTCCACCCAGACCACATTGTCCATCACGAACTCGCTGCCGTTCTGGGAATAGAGCTTGCCATCCTTTTTGAGTATGTAATCGAAAAGATACTGCTTGCCACTGCTGATGGGTACCTTCGCTTCTGTATACGGCCCCATGACCATCTTCACATTATCAGCCAGCTTGTGGCGGTTCTTGAGATTGCCGGTGATGGCACCGCCAAGGGACCAGGCCTCGCCGTTTGTCAGAACAACATCATCCCATTCATCGTCGCTGTTGAAGGACACGACGCCGTCCATGATCTTAGTGGGCGGCAGAGGCTCTCCGCCGGTAGCCTTGCCGTTGTCCATGGAGATGGAATCGTCGTTGCCCCAGTACCAGAGGCTACCGTCGGTCTTGATGGCCATGCCATCGTAGTGACCCATGGCAAAGATCTTTACATTGTCCAAGATCTTGACCGGTACGGAGGGCTGATAGCCCATCATGTCCGAGGAATCCTCCGGGACCTTAAAATACGAGGCGGGCAGCGAAGAGGCATTGTAGCCCAGGTCGTTCCAGATGGAATTGCCCCAAGTCCAGAGGGTTCCGTCGGTCTTGAGCATGCCGAACTGCATCTGGTTACCTATGCTGACAGCCGCCACATTGTCCCCCACCTTATAGGGTTCAGGACCCTTGACATAATTGTACAGCACCTTGCCATTGGAGTACTTTCTCCTGACCTCCGCGCCGTGGTTAAAGTCGTAGCCCCAGGTCCAGGCTGTGCCGTCAGCTTTGAGGACGATCACTGCCTCCTTGCGTCTGCATACAGAGACCACGTTGCTCATGACCATAATGGGCTTGTCTATCCACTTGGTGGAGGAATCCTGCCCGCACTGGCCATATTCGTTCTCGCCCCACATCCAGAGGTTTCCCTCCGTGTCTATGTAGCAGCGCTGGCTGACGGTGCTGGTGAGCCCCCCGGTCATCGGAAGTCCTTCCTTGGCAGCCGCCGGGACATACATACCCAGGCAGAGCGCCAGAACTATCATTATTGATACTATTCGCTTCATGACATAAATCCTTTTTGCATCACTTGAGAATCGATTTGTATAAGAAAATATTATCCGCTCAATGCGCTCAATGTCAAGAAAAACCCCTCAGCCCGCTGAAGACTGAAGGGTTTTATATTGCGTTTCCTTTTCTATTTCGGAACTCTCAGGGCTCTCATGGAGTTGAGTATGGCCAGCATGCACACTCCTACATCTGCAAATATGGCCAGCCACATGTTGGATATGCCAAGGGCCGTCAGCAAAAGCACCAGAAGCTTTACGCCTATTGAAAAGACTATGTCTTCGATGATGATCCGCATGGTCTTTTTCGAGATCTTAAGGGCTGTTGCTATGTCGGAGGGGTCGTCCTTCATCAGGACTATGTCCGCAGCTTCCACCGCTGCGGCGCTTCCCATGCTTCCCATGGCTATGCCAAGATCCGCTCTTGCAAGTACCGGAGCGTCGTTGATGCCGTCGCCCACAAAGGCCAGCTTTTTGCCTTCCGGCAGCTCCTTCATCAGCTTTTCGGTGATGCTTACCTTATCCTGAGGCAGCAGGTCGCCGTAGAAGGCATCCAGCCCCACCTTATCGGCCACATTCTGAGCTATGGAACTGCGGTCTCCCGTGAGCATCACAAGGCGGTTTATGCCCTCGGCCTTGATGGCCGCCAGAGCAGCCTTTGCTCCGCCCTTTATCTCATCGGCTATAAGTATATAGCCAAGATACTTACCATCCACAGCCACATGGATGACTGTGCCCGGGTCATCGGTCCTTGGAACGCTTATTCCTGCGTCAGCCATGAGCTTTGCGTTGCCGCAGAGCACGGACTGACCGTCCAGCTTTACGGAAACACCCTTGCCTGCTATCTCGGAAGCATCCTCTATGCGGGAAGCATCCACGTCCTTGTCGTAGGCTTCAGACAGAGCTTTTGCGATGGGGTGATTCGAGAAGCTTTCCGCCAGGGCCGCTGTCTCGAGCAGCTCGCCCTCGGAAATGCCTTTGGAGCTGACTATCTCGGCAAGCTTGAAGTTGCCCTTGGTAAGAGTTCCTGTCTTGTCGAATACTATGGTATCCAGCTTGGTAAGGGCTTCCAGATAGTTGCCGCCCTTCACCAGTATGCCTCTTGAGGATGCGGCGCCTATGCCGGCAAAAAAGCCCAGAGGTATGGATATCAGCAGCGCGCAGGGGCAGGAAACTACAAGGAAGCAGAGGCCTCTGTAGATCCAGGTGGACCAGTCTCCATGGAAGAGCAGGGGCGGGAGCACTATCAGAAGAGCTGCCGCGCCGCAGACCGCCGGGGTGTACCAGCGGGCGAAACGGGTGATGAACTTCTCCGCCTTGGCGCGGCTTGCCGCAGCGTCCTCCACCAGCTCCAGTATTCTGGCTGCCGTGGACTGGTCTGCGGGAGCGCTCACCTCCACGCGCAGGACTGAATCCATATTGATGGTACCGCTGTAGACCTGGTCTCCCTTCAGCACATCTCTTGGCACCGATTCACCGGTGATGGCAGCGGTATCCAGGCGGCTGGCGCCTTCCAGCACCACTCCGTCCACTGCAATGCGTTCGCCCGGCTTGATGACTATTATCTGCCCTGGCTGAAGAGTTTCAGGACTCACCTGCACCAGCTCTCCGTCCTGCTCCAGGTTGGCGTAATCGGGACGGATGTCCATAAGGCTTGTGATAGAGCGGCGGGACTTGTCCACTGCCCTGTCCTGCAGATATTCGCCTATGCGGTAGAGCGCCATAACGGCTATGCCTTCCAGGTATTCGCCAAGCAGCAGCGCGCCGAATGAGGCCACCATCATCAGGAAGTTTTCGTCAAAGATCTCGCCGTTTCTTATGTTCCGTACAGCCTTTATGATAATGGGATAGGCTGCTGCTATGTAGACAGCCACCCATATCAGGTCTGTGGGTTTGAAATCAGTAAACATTTTATTCACCAAAAATGCTGCGGTCTGCGGTCTTCAGCGCAAATCGCAGCATAAATACATGTAGTCTGCAGTCAGTTATTATCTGATGATGTGCCAGTCGGGCTCAAGCTTTGCAGCAAGAGCAACAGCCTCGTCCATGATAGCTTCGAACTTGTCGTCGGAAGCTTCAACGGTCAGCTTGCCGGTAGCATAAACAACAGCGGCATCCTCAACGCCCTTGATCTTCTGGATATTTCTCTCCAGCTTTGCTGCGCAGTTGGGGCAATCGATTCCTTCTACCTTAAAAGTCTTTCTCATGATTTTTCTCCTTTATATAAAAAGATGATTTGGTTACGTTTTCCGGCCTCGAGTTAAATAGCTTCCAGCCTTTGTCCCCCAGCCCTTGAACTGTAAAGCATTACGGGAGTTAGAGGCGCTTAATTTAAGTTAGAGATGTTTAACTCTGTCTTTAATATAGTCCCAAAGGCCTTGAATGTCAAGGGTTTATTGACTTTTTTCATGCCCGGGAGTATATTTTACTGAACATTAATTCAGTAGGATCTAAGCTGTCCGCAGACAGATCCGGGCAGCAGGAGAAAGCAATGGGAGAACTTACACTGGTGGCGGGAAACGCCATAATCAGGATCATGCTCATGGTCCTGGTCGGCATCATATTCACAAAAATAGGCCTTCTGGACGAGAAGACCTCATCTGCAGCGACGGTGCTGCTGCTTTCTGTCATAAACCCCATAAACCTGCTCAGCAGCTATCTGGGAGGCTATGACGCGGAAAAGGCTAAGGGCTTTTTCATAGGCATAGGCCTGTGCGCAGTGACGCTCGTCATCGCTGTCTGCGAGGCCAGGATGGCCGTGAAAAAAGGAGCTCCGGACTGGGAGGTCGAAAGAGCCTGCATAATCTTCGGGAATCTCGGCTTTATGGGCATTCCCATAGTCACTGCCATAGTGGGCAGCGAGGCGGTCTTTTACATGTCGACCTTGATTCTTGTGCAGAGCTCCTTTATGTGGACCTACGGAATAATGCTGATGAGCGGACAGTCCGCAGGCAAGGGCACAGTAAAGATGCTGCTCACAACACCCACCATAGTCTGCATACTCATAGGAATGGTGATATTTTTCACCCGCATTCCCATACCCGATATAGTTGCCTCTCCGCTCAGATCCATCGCGGCCTGCACTACGCCTGTCGCGATGATAATATCAGGCTCCATCATAGCAAGAAGCAGGCTCAGGGATGTATTCGGTCACAAGCGCATACTTCTGATCTCATTCATCAGACTGGTACTGTCTCCGATGCTGCTCTTCATACTGCTGAAGTTCCTGCACATTCCCGAAATACTTTCACTCACTGCATTTATAGCAGCCGGGACGCCGTCTGCGACCAACAACAATATATTCGCTGTGCGCTATGGCAAGAATGCAGGCTACGCCACAGGAATATTCACGCTTACGACCTTCGCCTGCATGTTCACAATACCGGCGCTGGTAGTGATCTACAACTGGCTGATGTAAATACAAAAGCGGAGCTCTGATATTTCAGAGCCCCGCTTTTTCTGTGGGCTTAAGCTGTGGGTCTAAAGCATTCTGACCATCAGGTAGTCATCGTCGTAGCTGCCGTCGGGATATTTCAGACCATGAGGTCTGGTCCCATAGACCTTGAAACCGTATTTATGATAAAGCCTAAGCGCCCTGAGGTTCTCTGACTCCACAGTCAGCTCCAGCTGTTCATAGCCGGCCTGCCCTGCGAAAGCTATCAGCCGCTCCATCAGCGCAGTCCCGATGCCCTGATGCCAGTGTTCCTTCAGCACGGAAATGCCGAGTTCTGACCTGTGCATCACCCTGGATCTGCTGCCGTGAGGATGTACATCCCCGTTGGCAACGATCTGTCCGTCAAGCTCAGCCATCAGCATCAGGCTCCGGGGGTCATTCTTCCGACCGGCCAGCACGCGGGCTTCTTCCTCTTCGGTATAGTCAAACTCCTCCGGAGTCCGCAGCAGAAAAGGAGTCTCCCCCAGCATGGTCTTCATGTATTTCAGCATGAGCAAAGCATCCTCCGGCTCCACTGAACGTAGCGTATAGAGCCTTCCGTCTCTGCCTGTTAATGTTTCCGCAGAATAGATCACAGCATTTCCCTCCCGTTAATTGCCTATCGTCGATAGGCGATTAAGCCTAAACGTCAACGGTTTTATATATTCAGTATCCTGTCCGCCTCGGCTTCAGCATCCTTATTCTGCTGTTCGTAGCGGGCATTGATCTCCGCTGCTTCCTTTGCAGCCTTTTCCTGTTCCTTTTCAACAGCCTTGCGGATCTTTGCCTCCGCTTTTTCCTTGCTGCGTATGGAACCGCCTATCTTCATGGCCAGAGTCAGAAATATCAGCCCAAGGAAGATGGCAGCCACTCCGTAAAGCATCACCTGGATAATGCCAAGGGACTGTCTTACCATGGGCTCAGCCAGAAGCGCCGTAAACAGGCTCTTGTTCGTGAGGTATTTGAAAATGATCAGTCCTGCACCGAGCACTATGAGTATAAGTGACAGCCAGCTGAGTATTTTCTGAAGTACTTTCATAATCTTTCCCTTCTTTCGGTATATTCGAAGCGGATTCCGCCTTCAGACGGCCTGCCGCATGATACAATGCGTATTACCACTTGTTATAGTGAACGCTGCTCTCGTCAAACTCGGGTCTGTCCGCTCTGGGAGCTCTTTCAAAGCCCTCTTCGGGATAACCGAAGGCTATAATAAGGAAGGGGACCACATTGTCAGGAAGTCCGAAAAGCGCTTTCTGTCCTGCCAGCTTTTCCTCCTGAGGCCAGGTGCCGAGATCTACAGAACCAAGGCCCAGTTCTTCCGCCGCAATGACCATGTTCTGACTGGCAATGCCAAGGTCAACGATCCAGTAGTCCTTTGCCTTTTCAAAAGCCTTGTCAAGGTCTCCGCAGAGCAGTATGGCAAGAGGTGCGCCCTTAAGAAGCTGGGCCGCCCTGCCGTTTGCATCCGCCATCCTGTCCAGAGTCTCCCTGTCATCCACAACGATGAACTGCCAGGGCCTTGCATTGACGGCGCTGGGACCTGCCATGGCGGCCTGCAGCAGCTTTTTCACTACGTCTTCCGGGACCTTCTTATCCTGAAATTTCCGCACGCTTCTGCGGTTCATTACTGCATCTAAAGTGTTCATATTTCCTCCATTTCTGCTGTTTATATTTCCGGTAAAGCCCCCTGGGAGCTTCCGGCGTCCTTAACTATTCCTCTGCCAGCCAGCGCAGTCCTTTTGCCACTCTCAGCTGGACATCGTTGAAGTGACCGCCCTCGTTCCACTCGAATACGGTACCGGCGCCCTTTTCCCTGAAGAGCTTCTCCGCCAGCTCAGTGCATTCTCCGACTGCCGCCATCCTCTGGTTTTTAACCTGGGGCTCCTTGTCACCCAGGGAGAAGTATGCCTTTTCCGGCACAGTCTTAAGCCTGCGCTCAGACATATACTTCCTGAATTTGTCAAACCAGAGAGACCCGGACATGGATCCCAGAAGACTGAACAGCTCGGTCTTATAAAAGCAGTACACTGCGAACAGTCCGCCCAGCGAATAGCCGGCTATCCCGCGCCTTGAAGGCCAGTTTTCTGTATCAGCCCCGGGGGAAGCCTCTTTCAGCTGTGTTCTGAGTTCAGCCTCGAGCCTTGGTATGATCTCCTCCAGCTGCCCTATATATTCGTCAGCCTTGCCGGAAAAAACGTCCCCGCCTTTAAAGGCTTTGCCCGCAGGCCATGGGGAAAGCTGCCTGTCCCAATCCACGCCGGATATGCTCACAAGCATCAGTCTAGGCTCATCGACAAGCGCCCAGAGCTTCCTCAGCTCCTCCTTATCCTCCCCCTCATGGCAGTAGATGACGGTTTGGGGAAGCTCTCCATCCTTCCACTGGGCAAAGAATCTGTATCCATCATATTCAAAAGCCTTTTCCATGATCAAGCCTCCATTTAAGTTATTATAGCACAAAAGGGACCGGCCTGCGCCAGTCCCTTTATTCCAAACTTCTGCTATTCGGGATAGTTCCGTTTGATATACCTCATGAAGGCTTTCACTGCGGAGCTCTTATAGGATTCCTTGTTCACCGCCATGTAGAACCGGCGCTCGGAATACTCCTTGGGAAGTCTGAAGACCAGAACGCTTCCGTTCTTTTCGTACTCCCTTACTGCAAGCCAGCTTACCATGGAAACGCCCACGCCGGCAGCCACCAGGTTCTTGATGGTCTCCTGGTCGTTTATTCTGGCCATTATGTTCAGCTTATCGAGGTCAAGCCCAAGTCTTTCTATTATAGCCTCGGCAGCCTTCTGAGTTCCGCTGCCTTTCTCACGGAAGATCAGAGGATAACTGAATATCTGAGAATAAGCCTCCTCCAGCGGGATCTCCTTCAGAGCCGCAAACTCCTTGTTGTTAGGAGTTATGAGCACAGTCTCGTCTCTGTAGAACGAGTCGCATTTGAGTTTGTCGCTGCTGCAGTTCATTCCAAGAAGGCCAAGATCGTAGAGACCGCTTAAAAGCCCTTCCGCCACATCAGTGCTGTCACCCTGATGTATGACTAGGCTGATATCCGGGTGCAGCTGGGAGAATTCAGCCATCAGCTCCGGCAGTATATACGCCGAAGGAATGGTTGAGGCACCGAGATTGATATAGCTCTTGTCCTCCTCCGCCCAGCGCTTCATCAGGTTTTCCTGAAGCTCTATGATGTGTACAGCGCAGTCGTAAAGCTCGTAGCCCTTGTCGGTGATCTTTATATTCTTGGTATCCCTTGCAATGAGCCTGGTCCCCAGCTCATCCTCCAGCGCTCTTATGTGGGTGCTGATGGTGGGCTGCGATGTATATGTTTTCTCTGCGGCCTTGGTGAAATTGCCGCAGTCCACAACTGCAATGAAAGATTTCAGCTGTTTAATTTCCATTAGCTATCTCCTCTACTGCCTTAAGCGCTGCATCTATCTCCTCCGGCGTGGTAGCCCAGCCGGGAGCAAATCTTATGGTGCCCTCCGGGTAGGTCCCCAGAGTCTTGTGAGCGCTTGGTGCGCAGTGGATACCGACTCTGGTCATTATTCCGTACTCGCTGTCAAGTCTGAATGCAGCCTCCGCCTGATCCACCTTTACAGTCTGGATCGACACAACTGCAGCTCTGTTCTTAAGATCCCTTCTTCCGAATATCTTAACAAGACCGCGGTTCTCCAGCTCTGTAAGGCCATCCAGGAAGCGGCCGGTCATCTCCATCTCGTGTGAGAAGACTGTGCCCGATCCCTGCTCCTTGTGCCAGAGCAGCGCAGAACGGAGCCCTATGATGCCGGGGATGTTCATGGTGCCGGGTTCAAATCTGTCCGGCATGAATTCGGGCACTTCCTCCAGGTGGCTGATGCTTCCTGTGCCGCCCGAGATCAGGGGCTCTATCTGAGGTATCATATCCTCCCTCAGTATGAATCCGCCTATGCCCTGAGGACCGAGAAGACTCTTATGTCCGGTGAAGCAGAGCGCAGCGATGTTCATGCGCTCCATATCTATGGGCAGCAGGCCCGCGGTCTGAGCAGTGTCGAGTATAAAGTTCAGTCCGTATTCCCTGCAGATCCTGCCAACCTCTTCCGCAGGGGTCGCAGTACCACAGACATTGCTGGCATGCAGCATGGCTATAGCTTTTGTATTAGGCTTTATCATGCCCGGAATGGCTTCTGTTATCAGATTGCCCTGGGCATCGCATGGTATGCGGTCGAATTCCACGCCGATTTTGGAAAGCTGCACTATGGGGCGCATTATAGCGTTGTGCTCCATGGAGCTTACAAGCACGTGGTCTCCGGGCTTCAGATAGCCCTTCAGCACCACATTAAGGCTCTCGGTTATATTCTTGGTGAAGACAACATTCTTGCAGTCCTTGGCCCCGAAGAGCTCCGCCAGCAGCTGACGGCATTCGAAGACCTGCTCTTCTGTGGAATAAGCCGTTGCATATGCGCCGCGGTTGATATTTGCGCCTACCTGGCACATGTAGTCATATATTGCCTTGGGCACTGCCTCGGGCTTAGGGAAGCTGGTGCTGCCGTTATCCAGATAAATCATTTCATATTCCTCCAATTGCGTAGCACAGTATACCACGCATTACACAAAAACTTCAATAAATAATAAAAAATCATTGATAAATATGTATATCCGTTTTTGATTTATCCAAGAGTTAAATCACTTTAATTAATAAAGCTCGAGAATTTATTGGATCAACTTATAATTAACCATATTTATTCTTATTTTTACATAGTTAAATTCTTGTCAAAATGATAGATTTAGTTCGTAATTTATCACTTTTTTTGTTCAATCGGAGGTTTTATTAATGAGTGACAAAAAAGAAAGAACTCTGATCATCGCCGCCGGCGCCATCGTAGGCCTGTTCGG
>JAFRWH010000072.1 GCA_017438085.1 Bacillota bacterium | reverse complement strand
CTGCAGCCTCCGGAAATGCCATAGACCCGGAAACGGCGCTGCTTTTCAACGACTGCGACCACAGCTTTGAATCCCGGGAGCTGAAACGCTTTGCGTCTGGGGATTGGAGGCTGCAGGGTGAAAACAGCGCCTGCGGCTTTACTGCGGAAAGCATGGATGGAGCTTTGCTCTGCTTCGAGTCGGATCTGCCTAAGTTCAGCTACGTCAGGACCGATAAAAACGGTTTCGCTGCTGAGACCCGCGAAAAGGAAGTCATCAGTAGCCACGCCATATGCGGCGCTTATTATTTTAAAAATACTGCGACCTTTGAAAAATATGCCGCGAAATATCTTGAAAACTGCAGCTACAGCGAGTATTTTATGAGCGGCGTCTACAACGAAATGATAAAAGACGGCTGCAGAGTAGCTGTTCTGAAAACCGATTCACACACTTCCTTTGGTACTCCGGAGGAACTTAAAGCTTTAGCATGATCCCAGCGGCCTGGCCGCTCAAGACTTCAGAAATGGATATCATACTTCGAGATTTTTCTTCCGGCTCCAACGCCAGCACCTACCTGTGCGCCAGAGACCAGAAGCTGTACTATAAAAAGACTGCTGAAGAGCCTGAAGCTCAGAAGCTGCGGGTCCAGTGCGACTGGCTTTTGTCCTGCAGAAGGAAGCTGCCTGTGGCAGAGCCTGTCATAAGAGAGGAGAGCGAAAACCGCTTCTCCTATTACATGCCTGCGGAGCCTGACTGCATCAATTTCTTCGAATTCATACACAGAAGCAGCGAGGATGAAAGCTGGGCGGTGATGGCCTCCCTGCTTAAGGACCTCAGGGAGAAGCTCTATCAGCCGGAGGGGGATCCTCTTTCGGACGATGCGCTGGAACGCTATATTGACGAAAAGTTCTGCGACAATCTAAAGCTGATCGAAGAATGCGGGGACCTCAAGGATCTGCTGGCACCGGAAAGACTGACCATAAATGGCCGCAGCTACAGAAATCTGGAGGCGCTGAAGCCATTCTTCAGAAAAGATATGCTGAAGGAGCTGTTCCGCGGCGAAGTATTCACACTTATGCACGGCGATCTCACCATAGAGAACATCATCTGCAGGGGTGATGGCAGCTATTATCTTATCGATCCTAACCCTGTCTGCCCCATAAGCTGTCCCGACCTGGACTACAGCAAGCTGCTTCAGTCCCTTCACGGGCTCTACGAGTTCCTCGGCGGCAATCTCCACTTCCGCCGCAGCGGAAATGTCATCGAATTCGGACCCAGCTACTCAGCCCAGTACGCTCTGCTCTATGGCAATTACAGGCTGTGGTTGCGTAAGAATCTCGATGAAACAGCCATCAGGCGCATATATTATCACGAGATAATACACTGGCTGAGGCTGATGCCTTACCGCATAAAGAAAGGCGAAGCAGCCCAGTATTACAGCAGACTGATAATGCTCATGAATGAGCTGACGGATCAGTACGGAAGCCTGAATACAGCGGTAAAATAGACGAAACAAGAATCGGTCAAACTCCCTTCGTTACTGAGGGGAGTTTTTATTTTGCCATTAAAGTATAAAACTGGTAAAATTATGCTTGTAAAATATGGAAATACATGGTAAGATTTCACCAAAAGGCGGTAAAGGAAATGGAGAAAAAGAATAAAACTTCTAATCTGACCAGAGGCAGGTGGGGAGAAGACAAGGCTGCAGACTATCTATCATCAAAGGGTCTTACCATAATAGACCGAAACTACAGCACCAAAATCGGAGAACTGGATATAGTGGCATCTGATGGTACCTGCCTTATATTCGCGGAGGTCAAGACACGCACCAGAACTGACAAGGGTCTGCCTGCACAGTTCGTCAGCAAGGCTAAGATGCGCCGCATAGCGCTTACCGCGGAGATCTTCAGAAAGGCTCATCCGGAGCTGTATAAATATCAGCCGCGCTTCGACATAGTGGAGGTCCTGGGGCTGGACAGCGGCGTATACATCAGGCATATCGAAAACGCCTTCAGTTGGTAAAGGATGGGACGCGGAATGTATTCAAGACTTGAAACAGCCAGTCTTTATGGGCTTGAGGCGGAGCAGACTACTGTTGAGGTGGACAGCGAAAACGGACTGCCCAATTTTGTGATAGTAGGACTTGCAAATCAGGCCGTGAAGGAGGCCAAGGAGCGCATCCATTCGGCTATACTGAACTGCGGCTGCAGGTTTCCGGTGAGCCGGATAACGGTGAATCTGACTCCGGCAAACAAGAAGAAGGAGGGGAGTCATTACGACCTGGCTATAGCTTTGGGTGTACTTCTGGCAAGCAGGCAGCTGCCGGCACTGGAAGGAACTCTGCTGTATAAGGCGGTATTTCTTGGCGAACTGAATCTGGATGGGCGGGTGACAGCCATTGAAGGCGCTCTTCCCATGATCATCTCCATGCAGAAACGCGGCGTTGAGCTGGTGGTACTTCCAAGGGCAAATCTGGCTGAGGCGGAGCTGGTAAAGGGAATGAAGCTGGCTCCTGTGGAGAGTCTGATGGAGCTGATAGAGTATCTTAGGGATGGAAAGCCTCTGAAAATACTCGATGCGGCAGGCTATATACCGGCAGATGGATGCCGGATATCCATGCCGGATTTCAGCGATGTGAAGGGGCAGGAGGCTGTAAAACGGGCTGCCCAGATAGCTGCGGCGGGCTTTCACGGCATGCTTATGATAGGCGCTCCCGGCGTCGGAAAGTCCATGATAGCCAAGCGCATCCCGGGCATCATGCCGCCTCTGAGTTACGGCGAACAGCTGGAGGTGACGCAGGTCTACAGCGCAGCAGGGCTTTTGGGAGGCAGGCTTGCCTGGAGCTCGGATACAGGAACAGGGCTGGTCACCGACAGGCCTTTCAGATCTCCTCATCACTCCATATCTTCGGCAGCGCTGGTGGGTGGAGGTCCAAAACCGAGGCCGGGAGAGATATCCCTGGCTCATTTCGGCGTGCTTTTCTTAGATGAGCTTCCCGAATTCAGCAGCAGAACTCTGGAGGTGCTGAGGCAGCCCATGGAGGATGGCATGGTGAATATAAACCGGGTGGCAGGGGCGGTCAGCTACCCAAGCCGTTTCATGCTGGTGACGGCCATGAATCCCTGCAAATGCGGTTATTACGGGGATCCGGTAAGGCAGTGTACGTGCACGGAAACGCAGCGCAGGCAATATATTTCAAGAATATCAGGTCCCCTGCTGGACCGCATAGATCTGCACATAGCGATGGAGCGCATAGCTTACAAAGATCTAGAGAAGGAAGCTCTTGAGAGGATGCGATGCACCGGGACCGAAGAGCTCAGGATGGCCGTGATCGAGGCTTACAGAATTCAGCAGGAGCGATACGAAGGGCTGGATATAAGCTCCAATTCGCAGCTGACACCGGCTCATATTGCAAAGTTCTGCGCGCTTGACAAAAGCGGCAGAGACATAATGGAAGCCGCCTATGCTTCAATGGATCTTTCAGCCAGGGCTTATCATAAGGTGCTGAAGCTGGCAAGGACCATAGCGGATATCTCAGGAAGTCCCAATATACAGGATGCGCATCTGCTGGAAGCGCTGAGTTACAGGCTCCCGGAACAGTATTTCAAGTAAAGATCTATATGTATAAGATAACAAAGATAACGCGAAATGACGATGCTTATCCGGAACACCTTCGGAAGATACCGGATCCGCCTGCGCAGCTTTACTGCATAGGAAACATCAGTCTTCTAAGGATCCCGGGCATCGCGGTGGTAGGCACCAGGCGCTGTTCGCCTTACGGAAGATGGGCGGCGGGTGAGATAGCCAAGAGGATATCTTCAGCCGGGGTCACTGTGATAAGCGGCATGGCCGAAGGCATAGATTCAGCCGGGCACTGGGGCTGCCTTTCCATGGACAGGGGCGACGGAGCTGAAAGCCCTGTGGCTAAGACCATCGCAGTCCTCGGGACCGGCATAGATGTGTGCTTTCCGAAATCAAATCAAAAGCTTTACAAAACGATAGCTGCAAAAGGGCTTATAGTATCCGAATATGAACCGGGCATCATCGGCTTTAAAAGCAACTTTCCTGCCAGAAACAGGATAATCAGCGGGCTTTCCAAGGCTGTGGTCGTGGTGGAAGGCCAGCTTAAGAGCGGCTCCATGATAACCGCCCGCCTTGCCCTCGAGCAGGGCAGGGATGTGTTTGCTGTGCCCGGAAACATCAATCAGCCGGGCAGCATGGGTGTCAACAAGCTCATTGCAGACGGAGCCTTCCCTATAATGGATCTGGACAAAGTTGAGGAAACTCTTGGTATCGCAAAGCTCAAAGCGAGCCGGCTGCAGATCTCCATGAGCTCGGAGGAGCGTATGATGTACGATGCCATAAGGCTCAATCCGGGCATCACTGCGGAATACATGGCTATGGTATGCGGTTTCCCTATGACAGACATCCTTCCACTGCTGACTGCGATGGAACTGAAAGACCTGGTGATAAAAAGCGGAAGCCGGTACAGCGTAAAATAAAAAGCCCCGCTGTAAGCGGGGCTGAAAACCGCCCGATCAGAGCGTTTCGTGCCATTTGAGGAAGGCTTCGATGCAGGCGCGGCCTGTAGGAGAACCTGAGTGCCCTGCATATTTGCATGCACGATGCTGGGGAGGCATATCTCTGCCGACTGTATCTGCTACGTCCAGGACCTCATGGAAGGGGAATACCTGATCGCGTCCTGACATGGAGATGTCTGCAAATACAGGAGCCATAGATACCATCATAAGTCCGCGCACTCCGCAGGGATTTGTTTTTGCGCCTGAGGTGGGATCGCAGGGCCAGCCCACCGACAGCATCATAGCCATGGCTGCGGAAGTCTCAACCTGTCTGGCGGTTCCTCCTACCATTTCTGTTACAGCTGCTGCGGCCATTGCGCCGCACATACCCATTTCACCCATGCAGCCCACATTGCCGCCGCCGGGTTCGGAACGGGTAAAGCAAATAGCTCCGACACCTGCCGCTATAAACAGACCGCGAAGAAGATCTTCATCAGAATAACCGCGTGCTTCCTTAACACCATACAGCACCGAATAGATCAGACCTCCGCCACTTCCCATGGGCCCGGGGATAAACTCTACTCCGGGTATGCCGGTCATGGCTGCATAGGCATAGTGCAGGACATTGGCTATGGTATCGCCGCAAAGGGGCTGATGACTGTTGCAGTAATTGCTCCAAAGAAGATGATTCTCTGTGGAAAACGGGGTTTTCTTAAGAGTGATGTTTTCTTCGTAGATCGCATGAGTTGCTCTGTGCATTTTAACTCTGATCACATCGCGCATGTATGCGATGACTTCTTCGCGGCTCCAGCCGGAGGAATTCATTTCATATTCAACTGCGATGTCGAAAAGGCTCTTACCCTGAGCTTCTGCCAGCTCGCGCCATTCTATCATGGTCGTGAAGAGCTGCGGCTTTTTATCATTGTGGGTGATAACGGTGGTAACAGGCAGGATAAGCTCCGTACGTGATCCCATGGCGGCTCTGTGTTCCGCAGAAGGCTCATCGGCAGTCTTGAACCAGTGCATGCAGCCGGCTCCTTCCTTTTGGGAAACACCATCTTCAATTAGCTCCAGATCCTTAACCAGGACAGCTTTCATCGCTTCATGGTCGAGGGTGCAGTTTTTATCGAAGACCAGCAGCACATAATCGTCCCCGCGGACATCCAGAGGATAGCCCTCGATAGATGTCGTAGCCACAAGGCCTCCGCCCAGCGACTGATCCACTATCTCTATCCTCTTGCCGCTGCGGCCGGTGAGGATAAACTTCGCGGCAGAGTGATGCTTGCTCTCTGTCAGAGTCTCAAACACGAATTCATAGCTTATATCGTGCTTTTTGCAGTATTCACGCATCTGGAACAGTATAGCATCATGAGGCAGGTGACCTGTGCAGCCGGAAAGAAATGCCAGATCTTCGTTCTGCAGACCGAATGTTGCATTCCAACTGCTGGCCGGGTCGATAAGTATCTTTATATCTGCCGGTTCTTCGCCTAATATGCAGTTTGCTATAAAGCCCATGCGGCATGGTCCGGCGGTATGTGCGCTGGAAAAAGGCTGCATGATGGGTCCGAATACATCATTGAAATAATCGGGATATGCCTTGGTCATTGAAAAAGTCCTCCTTTATCAGGTCTTTATTTGATTGCTCTCCTGCTGCGGTATCAGCAGGGGGACGTGGAATCACTGTAATCAGGTTCTGACGGATCAGATTTTGGGAAAACATCCCGGCTGACGGTCATAGTGAAATATTGCTTCATAATGTCAAGCGCCTTTTTGCTGTCCCGGAGCTTCAGCGCTTCGATCAGCTGACTGTGTATGTCAAGAGACTCGTCAAGCACTGAAAATGCGGCTTTGTCGTCCTCAAGGTTGCCGGCGATCACTTGCCTCGTGGCATTCAGCAGTTCCATAAGCACTTCATTTCCGGTGGCTTTACATATTGTATTGTGGAATTCGATATCAAGGTTCTGTAGTTCTTTAGCGGAAAGACCCGGCTCTGCCATCTGCCAGTTGATATGCTCGAGCGCCCGGATGATCTCAGGAGTGATGCGTTCCGCAGCTGCAGGCAGCGCTCCGAGTTCCAGAAGGCTTCGGAGTTCCAGCAGATCGTCAACTTTCCCGATCTTCATATCTATAAGAAGACTCAGGGGTGAGACCAGACATTTCCGCAGTTCGCCTGAGATGAAGGTTCCTTCATTGCGCCTGGTGATAAGGCCCTTCGCCACAAGGACCTTCATGCTTTCACGTATCGTAGGACGGCTGACACCAAAGCGTTCGGCCAGTTCGATCTCACTGGGAAGACGGTCTCCGGGCTTCATATTGCCGGTGATCAGTTCCTCCAGCTGCTGTGTGATGTTATCGGAAAGTATAATTCTCTTACTCATATTATTTGTGTACGGAAAGGGGTGTGAGTTCAGTATCTTCAGGGGCAGGACAGCAAATGGTGTTTAACTTCAGCCATTTTATTGTCAGACAATGAAAGTTTATAGCAAGACAATTAGCTTGTCAATAAAAGAAAAAGTGATGCAGCGGTCTGTTTCAATAAAAAAACTGATGAGATACTCATCAGTCTGACAGTTGTTATCCGGAATTGAATTTATTGATCTTTTTGGATCCGCCGGCCAAGCACCGCGAAGAGCAGCGCGCAGCAGACAGATGCGGCGATCACTATGATAAGGCACGGCAGATAGTTCCCTGCTTTGTCGCTAATGCTTCCGTAAAGCCATGTGAAGAGGGCATATCCTACAGTCTGGATTATGGTCGTTTTGGCGTAGACCTCTGCATAACGCTCCTTCGCGACCCGCTGAAGCAGAGCCGGTACACCAACTGTACTTATGGAAAATACAGTAGCGAACAGTGAAACGCCTATAATAATGGCAGCCGGAATGCCTGTAAACATCAGCAGCAGGATGCAGCCTGTTATAGTCATCGATGCATACAGAATGCTGGCTTTGATGACACCCAGATGGTCCGCTATAAAGCCGAAGACCAGTTTCCAGGCTGAATTGAAGATGCTCTGAAATGAAACGACAGTGGCTCCGAACGCCAGAGTGTAGCCAAGGCTCACGGAATAGGCCGAAAAGTGAGAATTCATGCCTGTCTGGATGGGGATAGTCGCACAGGTCAGCATCATAAGAAGCATAGTGGATGCGGCAATGACTGTGTCTGTGGTTCCCGAACCGGACTTGGTTGATGCCTTTTCAGTGCTCTCATCGCCCAGCTTCATGGTGAGGGTGCAGGGCAGCGCTACCATAACGATAATGATGGCCATGATCCTGAAGCCAGACTGGTAACCACCGCCGCTGATTATCTTTCCCAGGATGGGATTCATTACAGCAGCAACGAGGCCGGAAAATGCCATCGCCAGACCCAGCTTTGAGGCATTCTTTTCCCCATACCAGCTGCGCAGTGTAATGGAGACCGGCAGGGCGGAAAAGAAACTGGCTCCAAGGCCGAAAAGCACGCCGCAGAAATAGAACACCGGCAGCTTGTCGGCAAAGCTCAGGATCAGGCAGGACAGAGCAGAAACAGAAGCTCCGAAGCTGGTGATGGCGCTTATAGGCAGTTTCCTGATCAGCCTTGCGGCAATCTGAATGAAAAAAGCTGACGAAAGGCTCATCAGCGTGGACATCAGGGCTATATCTCCTCTGCCTATAGCAAGATCATTTGCTATAGGGGTGTAGAACAGGCCAAGGCAATTATTGATAAGTCCGGTGCTGCAGCCTATGCAGATGCAGCACTGGATAAGAGCGACTAAACGTCTGGTATTTGAGTTCATCTTAATTCCTTAAACAGCAACCGGAGCTATGCTTCCTTTGGGATGCGGCGTCCGAGAAGATTGAAAATGACGGCGCAGCAGGCGGAGGCAGCGATGGCGATGATAAGGCAGGGTAGATAATTTCCTGCTTTATCGCTTATACTGCCGTAAGCCCAGGTGAAGAAGGCATAGCCCAGAGTCTGAACAAGATTCATTGTGGCGTATACTTCAGCGTAGCGCTCCTTGGCTATTTTCTGCAGCATTATGGTGCAGCCTACGGTGCTTATTCCAAAGGCGGTGGCATACATGGAAACGCCGGCAAGGAAAGCAGCGGGCACATTATTGAGCCCGAGGATCAGTGCACTGCCTGCCATATTTATGCCAAGGTAAAGAACCGTGCTCTTGACGAGCCCGATCTTATCGATGAAGAAGCCGTAGAGCAGCTTCCATACCGAATTGAAAATGTTTTGGAAGGATGCCACAGTGGCGCTGAATGCCAGCGTGTATCCGAAGCTGATGGCTGCGGAGGAGAAGTGGCTGTTCATACCGGTCTCGGTGGAGACGGATGCGGCGTTGAGGACCAGAAGTATCATTGTGGAAGCAGCGATAACGGTTCCGGTGACGATCTTATTGTCCTTGCCGGAAGCAGCGCGGCCCTCTTTGGGTTCCTCTTCCTTGAGCTTCATGGTGAATGTGGCGGGGAGTGAAAGCACCACAAGTATGATGGCCATCACTCTGAAACCGCTCTGGTAGCCGCCGGAGCTTATGAATCTTCCCATGATGGGGTTAGCTATCGCAGCGCAGAGCCCGGAGAATGCCATGGCTATGCCAAGCTTGGATGCGTTCTTCTCGCCGTACCAGCTGCGGAGCAGGATGGATACTGGCAGATTGGCATAGCAGCTGTATCCTATGCCAAGAAGCGCGCCGCAGACATAAAAGACCATGATGCTTTTTGCGATGCTCATGACAAACACGCTGGCTATGGCAAGAATCGCGCCGGCTCCCATCAGTATGTTGATGGGGAACTTGCGGTTGAGCATCCTGGCGATTATCTGGATCGCAGCTGCCGATGACAGGCTCATGATAGTTGACATCAGGGCCACATCGCCTCTTCCAACACCCAGCTGAGTTGCGATGGGAGTAAAGAAGATGCCAAGACAGTTGGTGATCACGCCGAAGCTGCAGCCCATGCAGATGCAGCACTTGATGAGTATGATCAGTTGTTTTCTTTTGTTATCCATAATAGGTACCTCTTAAAGCTTTCGCGAAATTATACACCCTGCAGAAAGAAAAGTGTACTTAAATCGCAAAATATTATAGAAAAAAAGACTTGCTTTATTCGCGCTTTCTTCACCAATACTTAACTTGACATTTCTTTCACTATATATATAGTATGTAGATAAATTCACTGATAAAGGAGAAGTCATGGCAGCAAAGAATCTTGTTATAGTGGAGTCTCCCTCCAAAGCCAAGACCATAGAAAAGTTTCTTGGCAGCAAATACAAAGTAATAGCTACAAAAGGCCATCTCAGGGATCTTCCCAAGAGCCGGATAGGCGTGAATATCGAAAACGGCTTCAGCCCGGATTATATCAATGTCCGCGGAAAAGGCGACACCATCAAGGAAATAAGGGAAGCTGCAAAGGAAGCTTCTAAAATATATCTGGCAACGGACCCTGACCGGGAAGGCGAAGCCATTTCATGGCACATCTGCAGCATACTCGGCATAGACCCCGCCAAGGCAAACCGCATCGCTTTCCATGAGATCACAAAGCCTGCGGTGCTGGAGGCTGTAAAGAACCCCAGACCTGTGGACATGGCGCTTGTGGATGCCCAGCAAGGCAGAAGAGTGCTGGACAGAGTGGTAGGCTATAAGCTGAGCCCTCTGCTCTGGGCTAAGGTTGCTAAGGGTCTTTCCGCAGGACGCGTTCAGTCTGCTGCGCTTAAGCTCATCTGCGACAGGGAAAGGGAGATAGCGGACTTCATCCCAAAGGAATACTGGTCCATACGCCCCGAGCTATGCAAACAGGGGCTCAGCAGATCCAAGGAGGCGAAGGAAAGCTTCCAGGCAAGGCTGGAAACCTATAAAGGGAAGAAAATCACCGTCAACAATAAAGAAGAAAACGACAAGGTGGTTGCTGCCCTCAACGCGGGAAAGTACATTGTTACTGATATAGACAGGAAAAAGACCAGGAAGAATCCTTTTGCCCCCTATACCACTTCCGTGCTCCAGCAGGATGCTTCCATAAGGCTGAATTTCACGCCTAAGAAGACCATGATGATTGCCCAGGAGCTGTACGAAGGTGTCAGCGTCAAAGGCCACGGGACCATAGGTCTGGTAACCTATATACGTACCGACTCTGTCAGAGTGTCGGACATTGCTGATGCCGCCTGCAAATCCTTTGTGGAGGAGCATTACGGCAAGGACTATGTGGGCAGGAACTTCTACAGCAACAAGCGCGGCAGCGCTCAGGATGCCCACGAAGCCATACGTCCAAGCTATGTGGAGCTGACTCCGGAGGAGATCCAGGGTTCACTCAGCTCCGACCAGTTCAGACTCTACAGGCTCATCTGGTCCAGATTCGTGGCAAGCCGCATGAAGTCTGCTGAATACGATTCCGTCAGCGTGGATATCGACAACAGCGGCTACGGATTCAAGGCAAGCGGCAAAAGGCTCACCTTCGATGGTTTCCTGAAGGTCTATTCCGACAATGACGAAAAGGACAAGATGCTGCCGGAGCTGGAAAAGGGCGAGGAACTCAAGCTTCTGAAGTTGGAGGATGAGCAGAAATTCACCGAGCCGCCCTCAAGATATACCGAGGCCAGCCTTATCAAGGAGCTGGAGGACAAGGGCATAGGCCGCCCCAGCACCTATGCTCCGATAGTGTCCAATCTGGTGGACCGTCGCTACATCTTCAAGGAAAAGAAGAGTCTTGGAGCTACAGATCTCGGCATGAAGGTGACCGAGGAGATCATGGAGGTCTACTTTAAGGAACTCGTGGATGCGGGCTTTACTGCCGGTATGGAGGAAAAGCTGGATGGCGTGGAAGAAGGCACCGAAAGCTGGCAGAACGTGGTATCCGACTACTACAACGGTTACATAGAAAAGCAGCTGAACGCGGCAGAGGCTGAACTCAAGAAGATTGAACTCAAGCCCGAGCTCACCGATGAGCTGTGCCCCGAGTGCGGAAAACCCCTTGCCATAAAGCATGGCAAGTTCGGTGATTTCCTGGCCTGCACCGGCTTCCCGACCTGCAGATACACCAGATCCATAATCACAGGGACAGGCGTAAGCTGCCCCAAGTGCGGCGGAGAGATCGTCATCAAGAGGAGCCGCAAAGGCAAGACCTTCTACGGCTGCTCCAACTATCCGGACTGCGACCAGGTCTTCTGGTACAAGCCAGTCAATAAAAAATGCCCAAAGTGCGGCAGTCTGCTGATGGAAAGAGGCAGAAACCTGGCCTGCTCCAACCCCGAGTGCGGTTACACTGAAAAGCGGGAGAAGGGACAGTCTCAGGACTAGACTAAATCAGTCAAAAAATGTAAGGGAGTATATAAATGGAAAAATTTCATGCAACGACTATTTGCCTCGTAAAGAGAGGTGAAAATGACATCGCCATAGGAGGCGATGGTCAGGTGACCATGGGGGAGCACTCCATCATGAAGAACAACGCAAAAAAGGTCCGCAAGATCTATAAGGATCAGGTGCTTTCGGGCTTTGCGGGTTCTGTGGCGGATGCTTTTTCCCTGACCGAGCGCTTCGAAAAGAAGCTGGAGGAGCACGGAGGCAATCTCAAGAGAGCTGCTGTGGCTCTGGCTCAGGTATGGAGGAGCGAGCAGGGCGCTAGGAATCTGGAAGCCATGATGCTTGTGGCTGACAAGGAGAGCATACTGCTGATCTCCGGAACCGGAGAAGTCATCGAGCCCGACGCGGACTACGTGGCCATAGGCTCCGGCGGCAATTTTGCCTATGCAGCGGCTCACGCCCTTTATGATCACACAGATATGGATGCAGAATCTATCGTTAGAGAAGCACTTAAGATCGCTTCCGATATCTGCGTCTACACCAACAGCCACATCAGTGTGGAGAAGCTTTAGGAGGCAGACATGGCAAAAAAACTGCAGGACATGACTCCGAAGGAAATAGTTGCGGAGCTGGACAAATACATTATCGGCCAGGACGAGGCCAAGAAAAGCGTGGCGGTGGCGCTGAGAAACCGCTACAGAAGAAACAAACTCTCTGATGAGATGAGAGATGAGATAACCCCCAAGAACATCCTTATGATGGGTCCCACAGGCGTTGGTAAGACTGAGATCGCAAGGCGCCTTGCAAGGCTCATGGATGCGCCCTTCGTTAAGGTGGAAGCTACAAAGTACACGGAAGTGGGCTATGTGGGCCGCGACGTGGAATCCATGGTCAGGGACCTGATGGAGGCATCTCTTAGGGTGACCAAGCAGAAGCACATAGACGAAAAGTACGAGGCGGCAAAGGAACTGGCGGAGGAAAAGATAATCGAAGCCATTATCCCCGGCAAGAAGCAGGCTGCGCCTCAGAATAACGCTCAGCCTATGAATCCCTACCAGCTTCTGATGGGCGGCGCAAGAGCTACCTATAACCAGACATCCGAGAAGGTGGAGGACAGAAAGACCGGCAACGAGAGCGAAGTTGAGCTGGCCCGCGAACAGGTGCGTCAGCAGCTCAAGGCAGGACTTCTGGAGGATCAGTACATAGAGATCTCCGTGGAGGAGGCTCCCAAGGACCAGACCATAGACGTGAATGGCGGCGGTTCCATCAGCATCGGAAACATTTTCGATATCATGGGGGGCAAGAAGAAATATAAGAGAAAGAACATGAAGGTGAAGGACGCCCGTAAGATACTCATCGAGCAGGAAGCGGCCAATATGATCGACATGGATCAGGTGACTTCCGAAGCGGTAGAGAACTGCGAGCAGAACGGCATCATCTTCATCGATGAGATCGACAAGATCGCCAGCGGCAGCGGATATAAGGCGGGGGCCGATGTGTCCAGAGAGGGCGTTCAGAGGGACATTCTGCCCATAGTTGAAGGCAGCGTTGTCAACACCAAGTACGGTCCCGTTAAGACTGACCATGTGCTCTTTATCGGGGCAGGTGCTTTCCATGTATCCAAGCCGACGGATCTGATACCCGAGCTTCAAGGCCGTTTCCCCATCAGAGTGGAACTGGAAAGCCTTACAAAGGCAGATTTCAAGCGCATACTTGTAGAACCGGACAATGCTCTGCTGAAGCAGCACAAAGCTCTGCTTGAAACTGAAGGCATAGAGCTGGAATTCACCGACGATGCTATCGACACCATAGCTGATATGGCGGCGCTGGTAAACGATCAGACTGAAAACATAGGCGCCAGAAGGCTTCACACCATCATGGAGAAGCTGCTGGAGGATATCTCCTACAATCTGCCCGATCCCGAGCTCACCAAAGTCACCATCGATGCAGCCTATGTGCACAGCAAATTCGACGCCAAAGTAAGAGCCGAAGATATAGACAGATATATACTGTAACATGATAAGAATCGACGAACAAGGAAACGTAATAGAGAGGGAAAGCTACCGCGCAATACTGGTAGGCCTCAGTCTCGGAGAGGATATCGATTACTCCATGGCTGAGCTCAAGGGTCTGGCTGAGGCTGCCGGCGCGGAAGTCCTGGGGATGATGATCCAGAATGCGGAGAAGATCAATTCCGCCAGCTATATAGGCAGCGGCAAGCTGCGGGAACTGGCAGATTTCGTGGAGGAGATGGAAGCAGACCTGGTGATCTTCAACGACGAGCTTACCGGCATGCAGCTTCGAAACATAGAAGATGCGGTAAGCGTACGCGTGATCGACCGCACCATACTCATACTGGACATTTTCGCAGACCGCGCTCAGACCAGGGAAGGCAAGCTGCAGGTGGAAATGGCGCAGCTTCAGTACCGCATGCCCAAGCTGCTTGGCTTTGGAAAAGCTCTGTCGCGTCTTGGCGGCGGCATAGGCACCAGAGGCCCCGGCGAAAAGAAGCTGGAGACTGACAGGCGTCACATTCAGAAGCGGCTGGATGACATCCGGGCAGAGCTTGCTGATGTAAAGGCTGTGCGCAGCACGCAGAGGGCGAAAAGGGAAAAGTCCGAGATCCCAGTGGTAGCCCTGGTCGGCTATACCAATGCCGGCAAGTCTTCGATAATGAACCGCCTGCTGGCGGCGGAGGAAAGGGAGGACAAGCAGGTCTTTGAAAAGGATATGCTGTTCGCCACTCTGGACACTTCCCAGAGGCTGATAAGTCTTGACGATAAGCATCAGTTCATTCTGATAGATACCGTAGGCTTTGTCAGCAAGCTTCCCCACGCCCTGGTGCAGGCCTTTAAAGCCACATTGGAAGAGGTAAGCTATGCGGATCTTCTGATCCATGTGGTGGATGCCAGCTTTGATCAGCACGATTTCCAGATAGAAGTCACACAGCGGGTCCTGGGAGAGCTTGGAGCTGCAGGCAAGGAGCAGCTTCTGGTCTTCAACAAGATCGACAAGGTGCCTGAATTCGACCCCATAGGCTACGGCAAGGATGCTATGACCCTGTCCTGCAAGACCGGAGAGGGTATGGATGCGCTGCTTGAGGCCATAAAGTCCCGCATATTTTCAGATCTTCAGATGACTGAACTGCTGATCCCCTACAGCAAGGGTGCTGTAGTGTCAGCCATATTGGAAAAATCCAGCCCGGAATTAACAGAATACAAAGACGAAGGCACATTCATCCGCGTTGAGCTGGGCGAAGCCGACAGAAACAGATATAAAGAATTTGTAATTTAGTTTTGGCGGGGCTTTGGCAGCAGGCCACGCCAAAACATACATCAGCATTATGGCAGTACTTTATAAAAGCATTGCAAAAGAAGCTCATGCGGAGCAGATCATAGAAAAGAGCCGTTTTATAGCCCACGCATACCCGGTTGATACCAGGGAAGAGGCGGAGGCTGTGCTTGCTGCGGTCCGTGCCCAGTACAAAGACGCTACTCATAACGTTCCCGCCATGGTTATAGGCGACAAGCAGCAGCTCCAGTGGGCTTCGGATGACGGAGAACCCTCGGGCACCAGCGGCGCTCCGATGCTTCAGATACTGGTCAAGGAGGAGCTTACAAACCTTATCGTGGTGGTCACCCGGTATTTCGGCGGAATCAAGCTGGGAACCGGCGGACTGGTCAGGGCTTACAGCTCGTCCTGCAAGATGGCTATAGAGGCCGCCGGAATAAAGGAATACCGCGAGATAATTAAAAAAGAGATAAAGCTCCCGTATAATTTACTTGACAGAATTCAATACAATGCTATAATTTTAGGGTACGCGATCGAGAATATCAGCTACGCTGAAAGCGTCAGTATGGAGATCAGTTACGAACCCGAACAAGCGGAAGCCATAAGATTATTTTTTAAAAATTATGGAATCGATGCTTGACAAAAAGGGATCTGTACTGTATTATTCTTGAGTACGTCAGAGGAATACCTCGGAAGTGTGGGAGTTTAGCTCAGCTGGGAGAGCATCTGCCTTACAAGCAGGGGGTCATAGGTTCGAGCCCTATAACTCCCACCACATTTGCGGCCCGGTAGTTCAGATGGTTAGAATGCCAGCCTGTCACGCTGGAGGTCACCG
>JAFRWH010000071.1 GCA_017438085.1 Bacillota bacterium | reverse complement strand
GTATATTTGCCAGAAAGCAGCCCACGAAAAGTCCCGGGACCGCAGCAAAACTGAACATCGGAAGGATAGCCAGCGCCTCGGACACCCTAAGCTGCACAGACCCGAAGGATATAGGCGCAAACACCATGGTAAGCACCACATAGAGCGCCGCGATAAGCGCTCCCTGCACGAGTTGTCTGGTCCTCAGATTGTCTGTCATAGCTATCCTCCCGATGTATCTTTATGCAGGCGCAGGCTCCGTACTGAACGGATCTGCCGCCCTGCGTAGTTTCTTAAGTTACAGGCTTTCAGCCAGCTTTATAACTTCTGCAAGGTTGGGAGCATCCTTCATGCTGCCCTTGTCCTTCATGTTGGGAACACAGATAACGCCCATGTCCTCCCACTTCAGGTAGCTGGTCATGCCCTTATACATTGCCTTTGCAGCATCGTAAACATTGTCGGCGCCGGAATCAAGCAGCATTGCGGTCTTGTTCCAGTTGAAGCCGCCGGCATAGAGCCTGTCGATGGTGCACTTGAGCTGTGCGGTAATGTCGAACCAGTAGATGGGGGAAGCGAACACCACCATGTCTGCGTCCTTAAGCTCCGCCCAGACCTTTTCCATGTCGTCCTTCTGGACGCACTGATGGTCGTGAGTGCGGCAGTACATGCAGGCCATGCAGCCACTGATCTTCATGCGGCCTACATCCACGCGTACCACATTGTGCTTCTTTCCTGCAGCTTCTGCAAAAGCATCGCACATGATCTCAGTATTCCCGCCCTTTCTGGGGCTGCCGTTGAGAATAACTATCTTCATAATTTCCTCCTCAAAGAATAATTGCGTTTTATATTCCTTTCATCCGTTTGCGTGTGTGATATAATATTATATCACATCTGCAGGAGGGATGATTCATGAACAAAAAGAAAGGCATACGCATAGTTTTTAATTCCCCGGTGATACTCTGCTTCGCAGCCATCTGCCTTGTCGCAACAGTCCTCGGCATCTTGAGCGGAGGAAGCATCAGCCGGAGCCTTTTCATGACCTATAAAGGCTCGCTTATGAATCCGCTTACCTATCTGCGCGCCATAACCCACGTGTTCGGCCACAGCAGCTGGGATCATTTCCTTGGGAACATGAGTTTTGTACTGCTCCTCGGACCTATGCTCGAAGAAAAGTACGGTTCCTCAAATATCATCGGCATCATCCTCTGCACAGCCGTTGCCACGGCGATAGTGAACGGCATCTTCTTTCCCTACTCCGCCATTATGGGCGCCAGCGGTGTGGTCTTCGCCTTCATACTGATGACTTCCTTTACGGAATTCGGTGACGGCGAGATCCCTATCACTTTCCTTCTTGTGGCAGCCCTGTACCTTGGCAAGGAGATAGCCAACGGCCTGTTCGTCAGGGACAACATCTCTCAGCTGGCCCACATCGTAGGTGGCATCACCGGCGCCATCTTCGGCTACTGGTGGAACAAAAGGAGCAGATAGCCGGAATCTTTCAGACCGCTTATTCTACCCCTGCCCTTCAGCCTATTTCCAGTCCTCGAGTTCAGCAGCCGACTGAACCAGCTTTGCGCCGGCCACCTTGGCTCCCTTCACATAAGGCTCCAGCCTCTCACCGGACTTACCGATCCCGCTGCCGCCTGATGTTGCAAAAACGTAGACGGTCTTGCCGCTCCAGTCATAGCCCTTGCAGAAGGTATTTACAACATTTGGCGCGCATCCGTACCAGATCGGGAAGCCCACGTAAACAGTATCGTATTCGGCGAAATTCTCCACAGTTCCGACCACAGGCACGTCCGATTTGGCAGCATGCTCGCGATTGCACCTTGCCATGGGATTCATCCAGTTCAGGTCTGATTTGGTGTAGATCTTCTCGGGAACGATCTCGAAAGCATCCGCTCCTATATCAGCCGCAAATTCTTTAGCGATTTTTGCAGTCCTGCCGCTCTCGGCGCTGAAATATACAACAAGCGATTTCATGATATGACCTCCTTAACAATTGTATTTGATAATATTAGATCACAATATCGCAGTCAGGGCTCAGTAAAACACTGTGTATCCGACCCTCAAAAAAGCCATAAATAACTGAACTTCAAAAGTAGTGATAAAAACACAAAACCCCTGAGATCCGGCAGATCTCAGGGGTTTCAGCGTTTCTATTTACCCGTTTTCATGACCAGTGCAATGTATCTGAGGTCACCCTCACCGGTGTTTTTCACCGTGTGACACTCCCCATCGTAGCATATGCTCACATCTCCCGGGCAAACCTCGTAGCTGCAGTCCTTCTCTGTCACTGTTCCGCAGCCCTCGGTAAAGCAGCAGATCTCCATAGTTCCCTCGTGAGCATGCATTCCCACTGAAGAGCCTGCCGGAAGAGTGCCATATGCAAACAGCGTCGCAAGCCCTGCCATCTGGTCCTCCATGGCAAAGTGAGCCAACCGGAACTCGCCCTCTCCACCCTTAAATTCCGGGCGTACTTCATTAACTCTTTCGTCTTTTCTGATCAGCATGATTTTCCTCCGGTAATCGAAATTACATTTAATTAGCTTTAGTCTTAAACGGAATGATCACTATCTGTGCATGGAACATCCCTTGCGGCTAAATGATCTCCAGCCCTGTGGGATTCTCCTTGAGCCAGCCCAGCACCTGCTCTTCGTATTTTCTGTCCACGGAGATCACCAGGCCGTTCTGGTCCTTGGAAATAAAGCACATGCTCTCCCGGAATATCCTCAGCACAGCTATGCTGCTCCAGGCAAGCCTTACGATCTGCGAACCCGCCTTGTTCAGCTCTACGCCATGTTCATCCAGAGTAAGCAAAGAGTTCCCGCCGGCGCCCATAAGGCCTTTCTTCGCTTTATTCAGGCTTATCAGGTAGACTGCGCTCATGAGCAGAGATACCAGAAGCGCAGCCATCACTGCGTAATCAAAAGAGTCCGGTCCCCAGAATATCATCATAAGGATGAGTATCACCAGTACGGCAGTCCCCACTATCAGCAGCAGCTTGAACTGCCTGAAATTATCCTTCAGCTTGTAGTCGTGCTTCTTCAGAAAATACCTGTACTGCGACACTACATTAACGACTTCAGTGTAAAAGGCTTCACTGCCCTTTTCTTTTATTTCTATAGTCATTTTTCCCTCCAGAAAAGCTGACTTTATTTCTTTTTAATTTCGTATTTGTTGTAATCGATATCAAGATCGAAGACCTGTTTATTGCCCTGCGGATCCTCGAGGATCAATTCCGTATGTCCACCATGGACAAGTCTGGCATGTACCAGATAGTCCTCGATGCCCGGATGGTATATTATCTCCACAGTTCCGTATTTATCATCTGCCAGATAGACTTTGCAGCTGTCGTCAAATACTGCTCCTGCGCTTCCACCGTTGGACAGAAGATCCGTTTCATACACATTTCCTTTAACAAGCCCAAGCCCGGAAAAAGCCATGATTATTATGATGTTTATGATCAGCCCGGCACCGCGGAGCTTCTTATCATCGAATATGCCAAGCGGATATATCAGCAGAGTGATAACGCAGAAGACAGCGCTCAGCAGATGCTTCGGGAAGAAATATCCGGTCTCAGCTATGAATTTATTCAGATGATATCCCAAAAGCAGCATTACAGGCGTCAGTATCAGCAGCCCCCACCACTTATTTTTCTTCATGTACCAGCCGACGAAACCCATCGGGAAGGTCAGTATGGTCCAGATGAACCAGTATCTGTAGTAGCCGAACAGTCCCCAGCCCAGTGCGCTGAAGGGCACTTGTATCAGGTACACCAGAGGCTGGCTTATCAGAAAGAACATAAAGCACTTAAGCGCCGAATCCAGCGGGCTTTTGCTGTTCATGATTATGATGATGCCAAAAAGTATCCAGACCTCGAAGCTTATGCTTATGTCTGCGAATGAGGTGTTTTCAGCTGCCGGAAGCATAGCCATCAGCGCGGTGTAAGCCCCCGCAGCGACGGCAAATAATATGAGCTTCGGCCAGCCAAGATCCAGGCCTCCGAACAATTTCTTTATCTTTTGCATTATGTTTTTCCTTTAAGCGATCCTGTTTGCCGCCTTTAGCGGTATCTTCTTGCCCAGATCCTTTTGATGATGATCTTGAGCAGCATTATGGCGCAGACAGCAGCGGCAGCATAAAGCGAATAGGTTATCATAAACGGGTATTCGGCCAGTGTAGTCATGACGACCAGCGCATAGATGCCTCCGCCTATAAGCCCTATAACGCCAAGGGATATCAGCGCTTCAAAGAACATTCCGAAACCTGCAGCGCCTGTGGCAAACAGTCCTATGATTCCGACAGCATTGAGTATGACCCCCATAAAGCCCTTTGTTTTTCCTGCTCCCACATAGCGGAAGAAGAAGATAAAGGCTATGAAGGCCAGTACTGTAAGCATAGCTCCGACTTCCAGAGAGATATCCCTGGCATTGTTATATTTTTCCCTGCGGAGTTTATCCTCTTTTTCTTTCCTTGCCCTTTCCTCTTCGGCAATCTGCTTCAGTTCTGCCTGCTTTTTCTTTTCCTGCGCCTGGGCCTTTTTAAGAGCTTCTTCATGTTGTTTTATCCGGGCAAGACCCATTTCGGCTGTTCTGAAAGCATGATGATCCATAAACAGTTTCGGCTTTTCAGCGCTCTTTTTAGCATTACTGTACCACAGCTCGGCTTTGGCATAGTTCTGCTCCTTGCCCTCTCCTGTCTCATAGGCTTCTGCAAGCATGTTCATCGCGCGTTCAACGCCCTGCTCTGCAGCTTTTTCGCACCAGAAAACGGCCTTATCTATATCCTTAGGGACAACCCTTCCATCCCTGTAGTATTCCGCTGTTTTCCACTGCGACCGTGCATCGCCCTGCTCCGCAGCCTTCAGATACCAGTAAGCAGCCTCCTTAGCAAACTCTGCTTCGTCTCTGTGTTTGTCAAAAGCATCTGCCAGCGACTTCATCGCTATTGCAGAGCCTTCTATTGCGGTTTTCCAGAGCTTTTCAAAAACCATCTTCCGCTTTTCAGTCTCTGCCTCGAGCTCAGCCGCAAATCCGTCCCTGCTCCTGAGGGCTCCTTCATTTTCAAAGCTCGGCTCAACGCGGTGTCTTTGTCTCATCGTCTCCGGCTCATCTTTTGTATCGTCGATCTCGAACTGAACGTACTCCAGAATATCCTCAGCGTCAGACGCATCTACCCCCAGTTCGATCGCCTCTTCGAGGCAGTCTTTAGCCAGAAACAGGTTCTGATCGAGACCGAGACCTTCATAATAATAGTTTCCCAGCTGGTACAGAGCAAAAGAATGATGCTGATCGGCAGCCTGTTTGAACCAGTAGGCAGCCTTAGCCTGATCTTTGGGAAGCTTTACGCCGCCGTCGTATACAATGCCTATCAAAGACTGAGATTCCGCATCGCCTGCAAGTGCTTTGTCAAACAGTTCTCTCAGCTGGCTGTGATCCATCTCCTCGATAAGATCAAACCGCTCCTCGTACGCAGTGGGATGATCCTCATAATCTTTCGGCTCTAAAAGCATCTCTGCCTTATCTAAATACTTTTTATAATCTTCTGCCCTTCCTGTATCCATTTGATTTCCCTTCTTAAAAACTATTAGTTTTCTTCCATATCTTCGTCGAACTCCATATCCCAGGCCTCGCTGGAGATGCTGTTGCATTGCTTAAGTCCGGTCGATACGAGATACAGAGCGAAAATGAATGAAATAACTATGGTCATATAATATGATCTGCCCGGAAGCAACGAGTAGAGTATGCGGAGTACCAATACTGCTGTGGCAGAGATGATAAACCTGGCATTCGTTAATACAGTGGGCTTAAATTCTTCTCCGTCTTTCGCCATCACCAGACTGCTTCCGATTATTGCGCTCCAGAGCACATGTCCGGCAGTCATAAAAACACATTCCACTATGGTAGCTGTTTCCACGCCCATATAATACAGACGGCCTACCGCAACCAGTGTGGCGAAACCCGCACCTATGCAGGCGCCAATGCAGGATCCGTTCAGAATAAAGCGGGGTTTCAGCCTGTAGATGCAGAACGCGACAGCAGCTGTCTTGACCACCTCCTGTATGATCGCAACAAGTATGAGCTGCAGTGTCCCTGTTTTGTCCCAAAGCGGCCGTTCTATCAGGTTGTCGATAAGCATGACAAAAACTCCGCCGAGGAAAAACATCTCGACTGCCTTAAATATGGATATGTTCCTTGGAACATTGCATTCCCAGAAGAATATCATCAGGGGGAAAGGCAGGAGCAGACCGGTGAAGAAGGTCATGCTCGGGATGACATAAGGATTCTGCGTCAGTTTAAATGCAGCCAGTGTCAATGCTGCCGCAATCAGAAGAACAATAAATATCCTGGTGTGCAGCCAGGGTTTGGGCCATTCACCATTCATGCTCCTTACATCAGGAGTAGTCTGCCTGGTCCCGCAGATAAAAAGTCTGTCGCGCTCCTCAGCAGAATGCTTTCTGAATATTCCGGAGAACAGATCTCCAAAGTGTATTTCAGTCTTTATAGAGCCGTCTGCCAGACCATTGATAGTCCTTGCAAGGCTGCGTGCGCCTTTTCTGATCACGCTTTCATTTCCGGCTGCATCCGTGCCCTGAACCGCACCGCATTGCGGGCAGTATTTTGCATTATCATCGATCTCGCATCCGCAATTTCTGCAAATCATCTGTTTCTCCCTCTAAACAGGTT
>JAFRWH010000070.1 GCA_017438085.1 Bacillota bacterium | reverse complement strand
TGTCTGATTTTTTTATGGCTATCTGTGGTATAATAAAGTGATTGGATCGTATCCCTCACGATAAGGAGTAAAACAATGAAAAGAGAGGTGTTCTTCGTGGGTCTGTTTCTAGGAGTGCCGCTTTGCCTTTTAATACTTTTTGCATACCTGACTAAAATGATCTGGGACAGAATGAAGGAAGGTTCCCTTTCCAAAGGCTGGGGCATCTTCCTGCAGACCATATTTCTGATCCCCTGCGTGTTCTGCGTGTTCATTCTTGTATTCCTGATAGGTGCTTTTACAGGCATCATCCCGCTGATGTGATCAAATGAAAGACAGTCTGTTTTACAAAATACTTGCCGGGATCATTGCGGTCTTCATAATCGCGACCCTTATTCTTGTGATCCATACCGTAGAGCTCAGGAACAGCGTTTCTATTCTGAGCTATATTGCCACGGAAGGGCTGTGATCATGGAACCGGTCGGCATCGATAAAATCAAACTAAAAAAGCAGCTGGCGCTGCTTTTTGCCGTTATACTGGTGTTCGGACTGTTCGACTTCAGCATTTATGCGCTTTTCACAAAAAGAGTCGTGAAAAGGCAGAGCTCGGGCATGCTTGCAAAATCCGTGGAACTAAAAGACTATCTGCCCTTTGAGTCCTGCCTGGAGAGCCTGGAAGAAGGCGAAAAAGGCGGCCTTGCAGCGAAGGTGGATACCGGATTCCGCCTTGAAGGCGAGCTTCCTGTGCTCGATGGCGCTGCAGCTCTTTACCCTGTATTCTCCGGCTTTGCAGCTTCCGTTTATCCTGAGGACAGCTGCCCCTTTGACGGCGCAGACTTCAAAGCTGAGAGCAGACTTCAGATGCGCAACACCAGGGCGGCCTACAAAGCCATCGTGGACGGCGATGCGGACATAGTCTTCTGCGCGGGACCTTCCAAAGAACAGCTGGCCTATGCCAAGGAGCAGGGCGTAGAGCTGGAGCTGGTCCCCATAGGCAGGGAAGCCTTCGTTTTTGTGGTAAATTCGAACAACCCGGTGGAAAGTCTTACAGTTGAAGAGATTCGGGGCATCTATTCCGGTAAATATACCAACTGGAAGCAGCTCGGCGGCAAGGATAAGCATATAAGCGTGCTTCAGCGTAACGAAGGGAGCGGAAGTCAGACCGCCATGCTGAGCTTTATGGGTGACACGCCTATAAAAAACGACCGTTTCAGCTTCCTCGGAAGCTCCATAGGCTTTTCATTCCGCTACTATGTGTCCAGCCTCTCCGCATCCAGCGGCGTAAAAATGCTGGCTCTGAACGGAATATACCCCAGTCCCGAAAACATAAGGGATGAAAAATACCCCATAGTGTCGAATTTCTACGCAGTTTACCGCAAAAACGAAGAAAACCCCAACGTAAAGCTGCTCATCGACTGGATCCTGAGCCCCGAAGGGCAGGAAGTGGTCGAACTCAGCGGCTACGCCGGAGTCTGATAACAGTATATAGGCGTAATTGAGGTCAGTTTACAGACAATATAAGTGCTTCTGAATAACAGAAGGACATTAAAAGAGAGGGAATGCTAAAAGCGAAAGCCCTCTCTTTTGTTTAGTCTTCAGTGCAGATCCACGTGACTGTCTATTTCCTTAGCCATGTCCTGCCAGTGCTGCATGCGTCTGGCCAGCTCCGCCTTGGATTCCTCATCCTCTCTGAAGGAGATAAGCGTCCAGTCCATTTCCTCCAGCGAGCGGAAGAATTCGGGGAACTTATTGAAGGGTATGGAGATCATCCGAAGGCCTGCGGGATAAGCCTTGCGGCGCTTAAGGCCGTGATAAAGGCCGGTGGTTATGTGGTTCACCTTCTTGGAGATCATGGGATAAGCGTACATCCAGGTGCAGCTCATTACCGGTGTGGAGACCGATTCCCAGAAGTCTCCGGATATGTAGCTGGTGGCCCTCATCACGATGTCCGCTTCTTCTATATCCGTCAGGAAGAAGAGCAGATCCGGGTCGAAATCGCAGCTGATGGCAGGAGCATATTCCACATAGCGTATGGTCCCCTTTGGCAGCATGGGCAGGTCCTTGTAAAGCAGGCGGTTGGGCATCTGGGTCTTGAAAACGCCGAAATCCTTGCCCGCCTCGCCGCTGGCAGTCACAGGCTGCAGATCCTCCATGCCCAGGGACAGCTTGCCGTAGCAGGCATCGTCCGCGGCTTCGATATAGAAATGCTTTCCGGTATCCTGCGCATACTTCATGTACATGCAGAAAGCCACTCTGTCGCCCTGATAGTGTTCGCAGGCCGGCTTCTCCAGGCAGAACTTTACGGCAATAGCAGGGACTTTAAGATTCAGTTTTTCCAGCAGAGCGCTGTCGTTTTTATTCTTCATATTCAAACCTCATATAACAAATAATAATGACTATAGCAATTATACGATAATCAAATGACGAAATCCACCGGTACATAGCTTTTTAAAGTCGGCATATGGTAAAATAATATGACTGAATTTCAATAATAGGAGGAAATTATGGAAAACTTTATTCACGATATTCCGACAAAAGTATATTTCGGAAAGGGCCAGATATCCCATCTGGACGAGGCTCTGCGCCAGTTCGGCACCAGAGTGCTTATGACCTATGGCGGCGGTTCCATCAAGAAGACCGGTCTCTACGATGAGATCATGAAGATCCTCAATGACGGCGGCTTTACCGTTTTTGAGCTTTCCGGCATCGATCCCAACCCCAGAGTAGAATCCGTAGAGGAGGGTGTTAAGATCTGCAGGGAAAACAAGGTGGATGTGGTTCTTGCGGTAGGCGGCGGCAGCACTCTGGACTGCTCCAAGGCTATCTGCTCCGGCTATTACTATGAAGGCGACGACCTCTGGTACATGATAAAGAACGTCAAGGGCAGAAAGAAGTCCCTGCCTCTGGTGGACATACTGACCATCAGCGCCACCGGTTCCGACTTCGATGCAGGTGGCGTCATCTCCAACATGAAGACCAACGAAAAGCTGGGCGCATCCTTCACCTATCCTTCGGTCTCCATCCTGGATCCCACTTATACCTTCACCGTTTCCAAGTATCAGACTGCTGCAGGATCTGCAGACATCATGAGCCACATCATGGAGGGCTATTTCTCAGTGACACCGGACAGCGAGCTGTCCGACGGTCTTGCCGAGACCATTCTTAAGACCGTCATTAAGAATGCTCCTATCGCTATCGCCGAGCCCGAAAACTATTCTGCAAGAGCGAATCTGATGCACGCCGAGTCCATAGCCTGCTCCGGCATCCCCGAATTCGGCAAGAAGTACACCGGCTGGCCCTGCCATGCCATGGAGCATCAGCTTTCCGCATTTTACGATATCACCCACGGCGTAGGTCTGGCCATCCTGACCCCCAGATGGATGAGATTCATTCTGGCTAAGGATCCTTCCTGCCAGTGGAGATTCGTAAGATTTGCAAAGAATGTCTGGGGTCTTGAGGGCTACGATGAGCACGAGCTGGCTCTTAAGGGCATCGATGCTCTTGAGCAGTTCTTCATCGGCCTTGGCATCCCCATGAGCCTTACGGATCTTGGCATCGGGACTGAGCACTTCGAGGACATGGCAAGACAGGCTAACGGAGGCGGAAGACTGTCCGGAGCCTTTGTGCCGCTGACCGAAGAGGACGTAGTAGAAATATACAAGGCCTGCCTGTAGCAAAAAACTCTGAGCCGGATCTGCATCTCTAAAATCGAACGATAAAATAAACACAAACGAAATTTGTTCGCACTAAAGCCGCTGATTGAAACTCGGCGGCTTTTAAATTGCACAAAAACTTTAGTGCTTTAATTGACAGCAGTGAAATCCGGAGAGTAAAATTTTCCCGTAAAAGCATAAGCGAGGTCCGCTTTATGGCTTAAAGGACCTGCTTTTTTAAATTGTAGAAGAGGATTATATCATGTGCGGAATCGTTGGATATGTAGGCAGCAGAAATGCTGCGCCGGTACTGCTTGACGGACTCAGGAGGCTTGAATACAGAGGATATGACTCTGCAGGCCTGGCAGTTCAGTATCAGGGGGAGATAATCGCGGAAAAAGCTGCAGGAAAACTGGTAAATCTGGTCGAAAAGACCGATGGGGGCTCTCTGATCCCGGGCTGCTGCGGCATAGGTCATACAAGGTGGGCGACTCACGGCGCCCCAACGGAAACTAACGCTCACCCGCATCTGTCCCAGGACGGACGATTCGCCGTCGTACACAACGGCATAATCGAAAACTACGCTGTTCTGAGGGATGAACTGCTTCAGAAGGGCTTCCGTTTCATCAGCGAGACAGATACAAAGGTGGTGGTACAGCTGCTGGACTACTACTACGAAGGAGACTTTAAGGCGGCTGTGATGAAGACCGCCTCAAGGCTCGAGGGATCTTATGCCTTGGGCTTTATGTGCGCAGAAAAACCGGGGGAGATAATCGCAGTCCGTTCTTCAGCTCCCCTTATCCTGGGCCTTGGCGTCGGCGAAAACTATTTCGCATCGGATGTCACCGCTCTGGTCTCCAACACAAGGAACGTCATATATCTGGACGACGATGAATTTGCCAGCGTCACCAAGGACAGCATCTCGGTCTGCGATATAACCGGCAGGGAGGTCGAAAAGCCTGTATCCCGCATAGTCTGGGACATAGAGGCTGCGGAAAAGGGCGGCTACGACCACTTCATGCTGAAGGAGATAAACGAACAGCCGGCAGCGCTCAAAGCCACGCTTGAACCGCGCATCAAAGGCGGAGAGATAGTGCTGGATGGGGTGGAGATCACGGATGAGCAGCTGAAGGGCATAAGGCAGATAGTCATTACGGCCTGCGGCTCTGCGTACCATGCGGGCGTTGTAGGCAAATACATGATCGAGGAGCTCTGCCGCATCCCGGTGGCGGCGGAGGTTGCCAGCGAGCTGCGCTACCGCAATCCCATAATCGGGCCGGACACTCTGGTAATAATCATCTCCCAGTCCGGCGAGACGGCGGATACCATTGCGGCGCTTAAGGAGTGCAAGGCCAGGGGCGCCAGGACCCTTGCCATAGTAAACGTCGTCGGCAGCACCATCGCAAAGCTGGCGGATGATGTGCTCTACACCTGGGCCGGGCCGGAGATAGCTGTGGCTACGACCAAGGGCTATACCACTCAGGTTGCTATGCTTAGTCTTCTGGCTGTATATTTCGCCAAAAGGCTGGGGAAACTGGATCAGGAGGGCTATGAGAGGCTCATAAAGGGGCTTCAGGAGCTTCCTTCTCTGTGCCAGAGGAGTCTGGATCTGAACAAGCAGATCCCAAAGCTTGCAAAACGCTATCACAAAAACAGCTCCCTGTTCTTTATAGGGCGCAATCTGGACTACGCGGTGTGCCTGGAGGCATCTCTGAAGCTCAAGGAGATAAGCTATATCCACTCTGAGGCCTATGCGGCGGGAGAGCTCAAGCACGGCACCATAGCCCTGATAGAAGAGGGGCGCCTTGTGGTGGCTCTGGCCTGCTACGAGGCTCTTTACGAAAAGCTGGCATCAAACATCAAGGAGGTCAAGGCCCGCGGCGCCAAGGTCCTGGGGGTTGTCCTTGAGGGCAACCGCAGGATAGTGGCTGAGGCTGACGATGTGATCTACATACCAAGGACCGATGCCCTGCTGGTGCCCATCCTGGAGTGCATACCCATGCAGCTTTTCGCCTATTATGTGGCGAAGGAAAACGGCTGCGATATAGATAAGCCCAAGAACCTGGCCAAGTCGGTGACGGTGGAGTAGGGCTTGAGCTTAGGCTGCTTTCAGCAGAAAAGAGGTGGAGAAATGAGTAACTGCGCAATAGTTGGCATTAACTGGGGCGACGAAGGCAAGGGACGCATGGTGGATCTCCTGACCGAAGATTACGACATGGTCGTCAGGTACCAGGGCGGCGGAAATGCGGGTCACACGGTCATCAACGAAAAGGGCAGCTTTGCCCTGCACCTGCTGCCTTCCGGCATATTCAGGGACGGCGTCATGAACGTCCTTGGGAACGGAGTTGCTCTGGATCCCGAAAATCTGTGGAAAGAGATACAGGAGGTCTCGTCAAAGGGCGTTCGGATATCGCCCGAAAACCTCTGCATAAGCAGCCGCGCATCCATCCTTCTGCCCTGGCACAGGGATCTGGATGAGCTGGAGGAGCAGCGGCTTGCGGACAGGAAGTACGGCTCTACGAAGCAGGGGATCGCGCCCTTTTATTCCGACAAATATCAGAAGAAGACCGTAATGGTGGGAGAGCTCTTCTACCCGGAGGAGCTGATGACCCACCTGAAGGGTCTTATCGAATGGAAGGATCTGACGCTTACGCAGGTATACGGCGCAAAGCCTTATACGGAGGCGGAACTGGAGGAGTGGTTTCGGACCTGGTGCGAGCCCATAAAGCCCTTCATAAGGGACGTCGGGGAGCTGCTGGCCGCTGCGGCAAGGGATGGCAAGCGCATACTCTTCGAGGCCCAGCTTGGAGCCCTCAGAGACCTGGACTACGGCATTTATCCATATACCACGTCCTCCAACACTCTGGCGGCCTACGCTCCCATAGGAGCCGGTCTGCCGGGACTCAAGATAGAAGAGGTGGTTGGCGTGGTCAAGGCCTACTCCACCTGCGTGGGCGAGGGGCCCTTCGTCTGCGAGATGTTCGGAGCTGAAGCGGAGGAGCTGCGAAGAGCCGGAGCGGAATACGGAGCGAAGACCGGCCGGGCCCGCAGGGTGGGACCTGTGGATCTGGTCGCCACAAGATACGGCACTCAGGTCCAGGGCGCCACGAAAATAGCCCTCACGAAAATGGACGTTCTCAGCTATATGGACAGGATACCGGTCTGCGTCAGCTACGAGATAAACGGCGTTCGGACAGACCGCTTCCCCTTCCCGGTAGAGCTGGAAAACGCCAGGCCGGTCATCGAATATGTACCCGGCTGGAGCTGCGACATCTCAGGTATCCGGCATTGGGAGGACCTGCCGAAGGAAGCCAGAGATTACGTTAACATGATAGAGACGGCCATAAGCTGCCCTGTGGCGTACATTTCCGTTGGCCCCGAAAGAGAAAGCATCATCATCAGATAGGAGAGTGAAATGACAGATATTTATGAATCTCCGCTGTCTCAGCGCTATGCGTCCGAATACATGCTCAGGCTTTTTTCTGCTGACAACAGGTACCGCACCTGGCGGAGGCTCTGGGCGGCGCTCGCGAAGGAAGAGATGAAGCTGGGACTCCCAATCAAGCCGAAGCAGGTGCAGGAGCTGGAGGCCCACATAGAAGATATAGATTACGACTGCGTCCGCAGGAGGGAAAAGGAGGTCAGGCACGATGTGATGGCTCACATTTACGCCTACGGGCTGGCTGCTCCGTCTGCGGCAGGCATCATACATCTGGGCGCCACCAGCTGCTACGTGACCGATAACGCGGACCTGGTGATCTACAGGGATGCGCTGGTGTATATACGGTCAAGGCTGGCAGCGGTGCTTACTGCCCTTGCAAAGTTTGCGGAGCAGTACAAGGCTCTGCCGGTGCCCGGGTATACCCATTATCAGCCGGCTCAGCCTGTGACTGCTGGAAAGCGGGCTGCCCTCTGGATGCAGGACCTGTTTATGGACCTTCAGGAGGCGGATCACCTGATAAAATCGATGAAATTTCTGGGCTGCCGGGGCACCACGGGAACCGAGGCCAGCTTTATGGAGCTTTTTGAAGGCGATGGCACAAAAATTGACAGCATGAATGAGGCTCTGGCTGCGGATTTCGGATTTGACAGCTGCTTTGACGTATGCGGGCAGACCTACCCCCGAAAGACGGACAGTCTAATAATGAACCTTCTATCAGGAATAGCGCAGAGCTGCAGCAGGATGGCGACGGATATACGCCTCCTGCAGCATGACGGACAGATGGAGGAGCCCTTCGACGCCAGTCAGATCGGCTCCTCTGCGATGGCGTACAAGCGCAATCCCATGAGGTGCGAGCGCATCTGCTCCCTTTCCAGATATCTGATGGCAGATGCACTCAATGCGCCTCTTACAGCCTCCTCCCAGTGGTTCGAACGCACCTTGGACGACTCCGCAAACCGCCGCATCTCCATGCCCGAGGGCTTCCTTTGCGCCGATGCGGTGCTGATGCTTGCGCAGAATGTGGCTGAAGGTCTCAGGGTAAACGAAAAGGTTATAGAAAAGGCGCTTAAGGGAAATATGCCCTTCATCGCCACGGAAAACCTGCTGATGGAGGCCGTAAAGCGCGGCGGAGACAGGCAGGAGCTTCATGAGATCATAAGAAAAAGATCGATGGAGGCGGTGGAAAAACAGAAGAACGGGGAGCCTTCGGACCTTCTTGAGATGCTTTCCCAAGAGCCGGCCTTTGGCATGAGCAGAGCGGAGCTGGAGGGTATACTTGATCCGGCTCTTTATACGGGGCGCTGCGCAGAGCAGGTTGACCGCTTCCTTGCCAGGATATCGCCGTATCTTCGCGGCGCGGATACTTCGCTGCAGACGATAGAGGTTTAGGAGGATCGATGGAAAAGATACTTGTGCTTGATTTCGGCGGCCAGTACGACCAGCTGATAGCCAGGAGGGTCCGGGATCTGCATGTGTATGCGGAGATCGTCCCATACAACAGGATCACCCCGGAGGAGATCGCTGCGGCTGGCTATGCAGGCATCATATTTACCGGAGGCCCAAACAGCGTCTACGATCCGGCTTCACCTCACTGCAGCCCTGCGGTGCTGAGGCTTGGCATTCCAGTCCTTGGCATCTGCTACGGCATCCAGCTGATGGCTTATCTAGTCGGCGGGACCGTTTCATCTGCAAAGGATTCCAGCGAATACGGAAAGACTTTGCTCCGGGTGCGGAAAAACCTGCTATTTGAGGGCGTTCCGGATGAAAGCATCTGCTGGATGAGCCATACGGACTATATAAGCGGGGTGCCGGAGGGCTTCAGCGTCATCGCGGATACCCCTAAATGCTCCTGTGCCGCCATGTGCGATACTTCGGGGCAGCTTTACGGCGTGCAGTTCCACCCGGAGGTCATGCACACGGAGTACGGAAATACCATTCTGTCCAATTTTCTCTTCAGGGTCTGCGGCTGCCGCGGGGACTGGAGAGCGGAGGACTACGCAGAGGAGCTGACAGCGGCTCTTACTGAAAGGCTCCGTGGCAAAAGAGTGCTTCTGGCCCTTTCCGGCGGGGTGGATTCATCTGTTGCCGCCATGCTGCTGCATCGGGCGGTGGGCGACGGCCTGACCTGCATATTCGTGGACCACGGCCTGCTTCGCAAGGGCGAAGCGGCTTTCGTCGAACGGACCTTCAGACAGGATCGGGGCTTGAACCTGGTGTGCGTGGATGCGTCAAAACGCTTTATAGAAAAGCTTTCCGGCGTTACGGATCCTGAGATAAAACGGCGGATCATCGGAGAGGAATTCATACGGGTCTTCGAAGAAGAGGCCACCCGCATAGGGCACGTACATGTGCTTGCCCAGGGCACCATATACCCGGATGTAATAGAAAGCGGCAAGGGGGATTCGGCGGTAATCAAAAGCCACCACAATGTGGGCGGGCTCCCGGCCGTGATCTCCTTTGACGAGATAGTTGAGCCTCTCAGGGAACTGTTCAAGGACGAGGTCCGAAGGGTCGGCACCGCGTTGGGTCTTCCCAAGGAGCTGGTCTGGAGACAGCCCTTCCCAGGGCCCGGGCTTGCGGTACGCATAATCGGGGAAGTTACAGAGGAGAAGATAAGGCTGCTGCAGGAGGCTGATGCCATATTCCGTGAGGAAATAGAGGGCGCAGGGCTGGAGCCGCTGCCGGACCAGTACTTTGCGGTGCTCACGGATACCAGGAGCGTGGGTGTCATGGGGGATGCCAGGACCTATGGCTATACCTGCGCCCTCCGGGTGGTGCAGACCGACGATTTCATGACCGCGGAATGGTACAGGCTCCCCTACGACATCCTGGAAAGGGCCAGCAGCAGGATCACAAACGAAGTCCGCGGAATATCCAGAGTGGTATACGATATATCCTCGAAGCCGCCATCAACGGTGGAATGGGAATAGGCCGGTAGGCCGTGAACAGGTTTTATGCAGTAATCAGATGCGGGGTGCAGACATGACTAAATATGTTTTCGTGACCGGAGGAGTGGTCTCCGGGCTTGGCAAGGGAATTACGGCGGCGTCTCTTGGGCGGCTGCTGAAGGCCAGAGGGCTGAAGGTTGCGGCCCAGAAGCTGGATCCCTATATAAATGTGGATCCGGGCACCATGAGCCCCTATCAGCATGGAGAGGTCTTCGTGACCGAGGACGGAGCGGAGACGGATCTGGACCTGGGTCACTACGAGCGCTTCATAGATGAGAACCTGAACAAATACTCGAACCTGACCACGGGCAAGGTCTACTGGAACGTGCTCAACAAGGAACGCAGGGGCGAATACCTTGGCTCCACAGTGCAGGTGATCCCCCATATCACCAACGAAATAAAGGAATTCGTCTACAGCGTTGGCAGAAAGACTGCTGCGGATGTGGTCATTACAGAGATCGGCGGAACCATCGGCGATATCGAATCACAGCCCTTTATTGAGGCGGCAAGGCAGATATCTCTTGAGGTTGGCAGGGAAAACAGCCTGTTCATACATGTGACTCTGGTGCCGTATCTGCAGGGCTCCGGGGAGCACAAGACCAAGCCCACCCAGCACTCGGTGAAGGAGCTGCAGGGCATGGGTGTGAATCCGAATATCATAGTACTGCGCTGCAACGAGCCTCTGGATGAGTCCATTTTCCAGAAGGTTGCGCTGTTCTGCAATGTAAAGCCTGACTGCGTTATAGAAAACCTCACCGTCCCGGTGCTGTACGAGGCCCCTCTGATGCTGGAAAAGTCCCGCTTCTCCGAAGTGGTATGCCGGGAGCTTGGCATCGAAGCGGCGCGGCCGGATCTTAGCGAATGGCAGGCGATGGTGGAGCGGATAAAGGGCGCAGATTCCAGGTGTGTTGAGATAGGCCTCGTGGGCAAATATGTAGCCCTGCATGATGCATATCTTTCCGTTGCGGAAGCCCTGAGGCACGCCGGGTATTATCACAACGTGCATGTGAATATTCACTGGATAGATTCAGAGAAAGTAACACCGGAGAATGCGGAGACTATGCTTTCCGGACTTGACGGCATACTGGTTCCCGGCGGTTTCGGAAGCCGTGGGATCGAGGGCATGATAATCGCTGCAAAATACGCCAGAGAGCGCAGGGTGCCTTACTTTGGCATCTGCCTCGGCATGCAGATAGAGGTCATAGAGTTCGCAAGGAATGTCTGTGGAATAAAGGACGCCAATTCAGGGGAATTCGATGAGCTCTGCAGGCACAAGGTCATAGACTTCATGCCCGGCCAGAGCGAGGACATAGATAAGGGCGGCACATTAAGGCTCGGCGCCTGCCCCTGCAATATACGACCGGGCAGCACAATGGAGCGCTGCTACGGAACTCTTTCCATCAGCGAAAGGCACAGGCACCGATATGAGCTGAACAATGATTACAGGCAGATCCTGCAGGATAACGGTCTGGCGCTAAGCGGCATATCGCCGGATGGAAAGCTTGTGGAAACTGTAGAATTAACAGACAGAGACTTCTTTGTGGGCGTGCAGTATCACCCTGAATTCAAAAGCCGCCCCAACAGGCCTCACCCATTGTTTCTGGGCTTTGTAGGCGCTGCTGCGGGACGGCCGTATGATCATCGTTTTAGAGAGCTTACCGAAAGAGGAAACTCAAAGTAGGTGTCAGGGAAGGGTTCGTTCTCCAGTGTGAAGTGCCACCATTCGCAGTCTATGGGCTTGAAACCGTTCTGAGTCATCAGATCCTGAAGTATCATGCGGTTGTTGTACTGCTCGTCGGTGATGCCTCTGTAGTCCGGGTGGGACATCTCGCTGAAGAAATCGAAGGGACTTCCCATGTCCAGCTCCTTGCCGGTCTGCATGTCCAGCAGGGTAAGGTCTATGGTGCTGCCCCGGCTGTGGCTCGACTTGCTGGCTATGTAGCCCTTTTTAAATAGCTCCTGCTTCTGCAGGTCCGGATAGAAGAAGGGCTTCATGCGAAGGTCAAGATCCTCTATGCCCCAGAGCACAAAGTGGCGCACGGCTTTTGCTGGCCGGTAAGCATCGAAGACTTTAAGGCGGTAGCCATTTACCATAGCCAGATTGCTTATCTCCTTAACAGCCCTTGCGGCTTCTTTGGTTATGATCGCCACAGGCTCCTCATAGCCGTCTATCCTGTCGCCCACAAAGTTATACGTTGAAAAGTAGCGTATCTCCTGAATTATGCCAGGTACGTAGTCTGAAAGAAGCACAAAATCAGATGCATCCAGCGCAGCTTTTTTCGCAAAATCCGTAGCCAAAGCCATATCCTCCTACTTCAGATACCAGAGCTCGCCATCCGGCATCAGCTTAACATCCCCCGGGATCACTTCCAGAACTTCTCCATCCAGACCCCGCACTATGGTCTCTTCCCAGTAGCGGTAATCCTGCCCGCTGCCTTCTTCGTACCAGCGGTTGAAATACAGGCGGTCTCCCTGCCGAAGGAAGAAGCTGTCATGGCTTCCCATTTCCAGTCTTATCTTTTCGGGCCAGATGATCTCAAATTCATTATCTGCAACGCTCTGCCTTGTGATGGTTAGAGGCGCGGGATCCAGTCTCAGATTGTAGCAGTCCTTTACTGAATCGAGGGGCAGCTCCAAAAAGATCTCCGTATCGCAGTTTTCGCAGTCAAAGCGCAAAACTCTGAGCTTTGCTTCGTCAAAATATGCTGTAAGAATATAAATGCCGCCCTCAGAATACACAGGCTCCGAAGGGTAGACATTGCGCTCTTTTGGAACAGGTCTGAAGACTGTTCCGTCTGGATAGCGGACAAGGCAGAGCTCCCGGCCGCTTATATCATTGCCGGCTTTAACGATCTCTTCCGCTTCGTAAAGATCCCCGTAATTATAATCTGTCCCGTAGTACCATTCAGGGCCGCTAAAGGGTATGGGCTCCAGATAGCAACCGTTGGTCTCAATAGTTTTCATTGTTTCTGCCTCTTTGCTGTCAGCTGAAAAAACCTTCATTTTTAAGCATTTCCAGCACTCTTGCTTCCCGTTCCAGCATCACGGGATCCTTAGGCCCGTGGCCCTTGGCGCGGTTCACCGCCATTGCCTTTTCGGGCGTAACAAACTCAAGTGTAAAGCGTTCTCTGGCTTCGTAATCATCCAGCTCCTGCGGCGCCAGCCCGTCTTCCGCTTTGCAAAGGTAATAGTAATTATCCTGTATAAAGCACTCGTCGCTGTCATAGGTATTCCGCTGTATCCGGTGAACATAGCCGAATTCACGCATGGAACTGCGTATGATCCTGAGACCGGATTCTTCCAGCGTCTCACGGATAACAGCATCCTCTATGCTCTCTCCTGCCTCTATCCCGCCTCCGGGGAACTTGTAGTAGTCATATTTCAGGCTGTGTACCATGGCTACCCTGCCGTCTCTGATTATGACGCTTCTGGCAGAATTCCTTACATACGACCGCGTGCATTTGTCATAGTCTTTCTTGTCCAGTTCAAAGAGTAAACGCATGTGATATGCCTCCGGCAAGCTATTCCTCAAGCTTGAATTTAATGATCTGGCCGTTGTCCGGGTGTGCACAGCCTGTGGTCGCCTGTATCATCATGCCGTAGCCCACGACGATGACCTTCTTATATTTCGCGTACTTCTGCAGGACTGTCAGAACCCGCTTCTTTATGGTTTCCGCATCCTCCCAGGGCCGGTCTTCACCCTCCGGATACCGTCCTTTTCCTGCCATGAATTCCTCGTAGTATCTGTCTGCGGTCTCGTCGTCCACGAAATTATAGCTTTTGTCTGCTACCCACTCGTGAAGATCTGTTTCTACCGCTATCTTTACATCCAGCTTTCTGGAAAGAATGGCTGCTGTCTGCAGCGCTCTTGTGTAGGGCGAACTGATAATGATGTCAGCACCTTTGAGCAGCTTGCTTTTAGCAGTCCTTTTGATCTGTTTTATGCCTTCTTCGGACAGCCCGGCCAGCTCCGTTCCGAATCCCTGATAGATACCGGTATTTCTGGCGCTGTAGTCCGACTTTCCGTGCCTTACAAAATAAAACACAGTACTGCCTCCCCTCTGTAATTCATCACTTTAGCTGATTATACTACAAAATCATAGGAAAAACGCAAATTTCTGCGTTCAGTTTGCCTTTTCAGCAGGATAAATGCGGTTATTTTGCTCTTTTATTCATGGTTGGCGCCCTTCCCGCAGAGTATCATATATCTGAAAGTAAGAAGCGCGGGGAAAGCCCCGGCAGAAAGGAGCCGCGCAATGAAAGAATACAGAGTGATAAAGACCTCTCAGAATGAGGCAGAATGGGTCATGAACGAGATGGCTCATCAGGGATGGAGGGTCGTGAGCGTTACCTACTGGAGCTACTGGTGGATAAGCCTTCTGATAACCTTCGAAAGAGACGTTGAGTACAAGGTCGCATAGGACATGGATACCCTGAAATAAAACAGAGGCAGTGGATGTGGTCCGCCGCCCTGTTTTTTTTGAATATCAGCAGTTCAAATGAATTGTTGAACGGGGAATGAAGTCTTGTTATTATGAAGAAAACACATAAAAGAAGATGAACAGGACCAGAGCGATGAAAACAGACGATAATCTTAAGGAAACAATAAGACAGGCTGCCCTTGAACAGGGCTTTTTCCAGGCGGAATATGTGGAGCGGGACAATATAGTCTTCTATCCCGAACTCAGAGCCATCTGCGAAGGCAATCAGTGCGGCTGCTACGGCGCAAACTGGGTGTGCCCTCCGGCTTTTGGGGACTTCGAGGAAGGCAAAGCAAAAATACTGTCCTATGAAAACATGCTGCTGATCACGAAAAAATACGATCTGGAGGACAGCTTCGATTTCGAAGGCATGCAGGAAGGCATGCGGGATTTCAGAAGGTCTCTGCCGGCTATAGAGGGCTTTGCCTGGGATCTGCTTGGCCCGGAAAACGTATTTGTGCTGTCTGTTGGAAGCTGCAGGCTCTGCAGTGAATGTACTTATCCGGATGCTCCCTGCCGGTTCCCTAAGCTTCTGCATCATCCCATTGAGGGCTACGGCCTGAATGTCAATGAGCTTGCGGAAAGCTGCGGCATCACTTACAACAACGGGAAGAACACTGTCACTTATTTTGGGGCGCTGCTGTTCTGATCCTGCCATAGGCAGTTCCCATGAGGGTATGAGCCCCCGGTTCTGCTGTCATCTGAAAATCAAGTTCTTCGCTGAATATCATAACTATGTCGCTGCCGCCAAACAGGAAGAATCCCAATGGATCGCCTTTTCTGACCTTGGCTCCGGCAGCGACGTTTTTTTCGAAATTCACCGAGGCCACCTGGCACATGCCTACAGGCACTATTGCAACATATCCCCCGTCATCGGTCTCGACAATGACAACTCCTCTGGTCTCTATGGACTGCCAGTCGAAGCGCTCAGGATAATAGGCCTTGTAACGGCAGGCCTTTGCATCCCATGTTATCACCCCGCCGGGAGCATCATCCTGGGGTATGATAAATACTTCCCTTACAGTGCCGCTCACAGGGAAATGATACCTGTGATAATCATATACATCCAGAAGGGTGTGCGTAAGCTTTCCGTTTCTGAAGCAGTCCCTGTACTTACTGTCCCCAAGCAGAACGGAAACATCCTTCAGGGTCCCGGTTTTGACCGCAAGACCTGCTATCTCCAGCTCCGTTTCTGCTATGACCCTGCTGTTCTCATCAATGTTCCAGACTCCCTGCGGCACCGAGTCCGCCGGGGAGACGATTACGCTGTCATCCTCGGGTGCGGCTACAGGTCTTACAGAGGGATCCGAGAGCCTTCTGGCAAAGAAATCGTTGAAAGAATGCCAGTTTTCGGGGCTTTCGTAGGTGCCGTCATGCAGGTGGAAGTCCCTGTTGGCGAGAATGTTCCGGTAATACTCTTCATTCCAGGATGCCTCTGTGCTCAGATACAGACCGGAACCGGACAGGAATTTTATGAACCAGCTTCTGAAGGGTTCGTGATAGAGCAGAGAATTGTGATAATAGCCCTTGCCTGCAAGCTCTTCGAGCGGCTGTTCGCAGACAAAATAAAGGCAGCCCATCCCCTGATCTATCTTATCGTAAAGTGTATGGAATTTCCCTTCAGGGTGGATCTCCCAGGGCATGGCGCGGAAGCACCTGTCGATAAAGGCAAAGTACGAAGGCAGATCCCTGACGGGATTAGTCTCCGGGTCCGGATTCGCTTTATAGGCCTTTGCTATGGATTTTTCCAGGAGCAGCTTAAACTCCGGATCGCCTTCGACAATTTGAATGAGTTCCCGGGTTATATCCTCGTGAAAGGCACTGCAGTCTGTACTGCAGCTGTTTTGCGTCTTGGTATCCATCTTACGCTCCGTTAAAAAATCATCCTTTGCTGTCTTATCCTTTAATGAATCTATCCCATCTATATAGATCTTTATTATGGAATCAAATAATGCCCCGGACTCTTTTTTCTTGAATGTCTTTTTATGGCTTCCAGCTTTTTATTGAGCAAATCAATAAAACAGATCGCGCAGCCTCATTACAGACTGAACTCCAACCGCAGTTCAGGCAAAGCCATTCTTGAAATTATTGCAGCGGCTTCTGCTCTGGTTATATTATTCTCGGGGTAATATCGATGCCCGTTGCCTCCTTCAACTATGCCGGCTTCATAGAATCTGAGTATTTGTATATAATACTGATTGCCAGCTGTGACATCTGGTATGGCGCTGATACTATTTATTGCAGGTAGTGCCTCTTCAGGAAGAGCATTTGAAAAGATGTAAGCCATTTCAGCTCGTGTCGCATAGCGGTTGTAAACGGTTTTTCCAATGGTTCCGGCATCGAAATCGGAGCTTTTTATTATGCCATTGTCCAGAGCATAGTTTACATAGACTTCATACCATACCGTTCCCTCAGAAAATTTTCCGCTTCCGCCTTCATAAATGTTGTGAAGTCTTGCAGCCATGGCTATAGCCTGTGCAAGCGTAACATTTCCCAGTGGTTTGAATAGATTATTACTGGTACCTTCCATTAGGCCAAGCTCATACGCGCAGGATACATTCTGTTCGAACCAGTGATTCGGCGTCACATCTGTAAAGTGACCACTCCTGTAACTGCGCATGGGGATAAAACGCCCTTCAAGCAGAGTGTTTGTATTAGCAGGAAGCAAACTGCAATAGACTGGCGTTCCATCTATACTGCCACCGAAACCATCTTGCGCGCTGAGGACTAATACATATTCTCCGGGCTCGTAGAACTGAAGAGAGATCTCACCATCCGCGCCAAGCTCGAAGCTGGTCAGAAGTGCATTATCGGAGAATACTTTAAGAGTGCTGCTGACTGCACCTTCCGTCTTGTAATTGACTGTCAGCTCTTCGCTGAGCGGTAGTTCTGTTCTGTTTAAGATCAGAACAGGATATCCTAATGATGGTGCGACATTCAGCCTCAAAACGGGACTTACCGATTCATATCCGTTATCATTATATGCGCGCAGTTTTGCAGCGTAGGATCCCTCGTCTGTCAGTAACATGGTATATTCATTCATACCATCAACGATTATCTCAGAAGAATATCCTGTTTCATTATGCTCCAGCAGCAGACTGTAGTGCGTTGCATTGTCTGCTCCAAACCGCAGCAATACGCTGGTTCCGGCCTGAAGATCCTTGCGATCAGCGCTTATCCAGGCGTTTGAAGGCCGTGGTGGTTCACCGGCTGTTGTAAATCGGTAGGTTTCACCGTAGTAGTCACTGCCATCTACAGTCACGTGGAAGCGGTACTGATAAACAGTATAAGGTCTCAGAGTAACACCTAATTCCGCATTGAAATCATACCAGGAATGGAATGTTGTTGTGGTATCGCGTACATTGTTCACATTATCCCAGTGATCTGTTATCAGACTGCCGTACTCATCATAAAGAGTGACTCCTGACCGGCTAATGTGGCTTCCTGCTTTTTTTATGATCTTAGTGACAACGCAGGCATTAGTTTCAGTAATAAACTCCTTTGCCCTGTATTCTTCCGCATCGGTGGGAAGCATGGATACGACAGGTGTATTTGATGCCGTTCCCTTTGTTGTGAGATGATATACGTCACTGTAATAGTTAGATCCGTCTACCGTCACATGGAACTGGTACTGGTAAGTCGTAGACGGCACCAGAGTTACTCCGAGTTCATTTTTGAT
>JAFRWH010000069.1 GCA_017438085.1 Bacillota bacterium | reverse complement strand
TCATGAAGGACCTGAAGATCATGGAAGGCTTCGACGTAGGCCTTGAGATGAGCGGCAGCGGCGCAGCTCTCAAGCAGATGATCTCCGTTATGAGAAACGGCGGAAAGATTTCCCTGCTGGGTCTCTACAATGGTCCCTTCCAGATGGATATGAACGAGATAATCAACCGCGGCCTGGGCATCCAGGGCATCTACGGACGCAGGATGGACAACTGGCACCAGATGGCCTACATGGTACAGGGCGGTCTGGATCTGACACCGGTCATCACCCACCGCTTCCACTACACCGACTTCCAGAAGGGCTTCGATGCCATGAAGAGCGGCTATTCCGGCAAGGTAGTTCTTGACTGGACCACTAAAAAGTAGTTCCTGTTATCGCAAAACAAAGCATGAACGCGAGGAGATAAACCATGAAAGAAGCATATAAGAAATACGAACAGGAGCTGGCAGCCATCCGCGAAGCCGGTACCTACAAGGACGAACGCATCATAACCACCCCCCAGAGCAACCGCATCGACACCACCCAGGCCAAGAGAGTGGTAAACATGTGCGCAAACAACTACCTGGGCCTCTCCGATGATCCCAGACTTATCGCCGCAGCTAAGGAAAGCTACGACAAGTGGGGCTTCGGCCTTTCTTCCGTAAGATTCATCTGCGGAACTCAGCAGATCCACAAGGATCTTGAGAAAGCCATCGCAGAGTTTGCAGGCACCGAGGATGCCATTCTCTACTCATCCTGCTTTGATGCCAACGGCGGTCTCTTCGAATCCCTGCTCGGACCGGAGGATGCCATCATCTCCGACGAGCTGAACCACGCTTCCATCATCGACGGCGTCCGCCTCTGCAAGGCAAAGCGCTACCGCTATAAGAACAACAATATGGAAGACCTGAGAGCCAAGCTGGAAGAGGCAAAGGCTGAAGGCTGCAAGCAGATACTGATCGCCACCGATGGCGTATTCTCCATGGACGGCTACATCGCCAACATGAAGGGCATCTGCGATCTGGCCGACGAATACGGCGCAATGACCATGCTGGACGACTCCCACGCTGTAGGCTTCATGGGCGAGCACGGCCGCGGCACCGCAGAATACTGCGGCGTTATCGGAAGAGTCGACATCATCACCGGAACCTTCGGCAAAGCCATGGGCGGAGCCTCCGGCGGCTACACCGCATCCAGCAAGGTGATAGTAGACCTGCTGCGTCAGAAGAGCCGTCCCTACCTCTTCTCCAACACCCTGGCTCCCGCTATCTGCGCAGCCACCCTCAAGACCATCGAGATCCTGAATGAGTCCACCGCTCTCAGAGACAAGGTCCACGAAAATGCGCGCTATTTCCGCGCAAAGATGGAGGAAGCTGGCTTCGACCTGCTGCCCGGCGAGCACGCCATCGTGCCCATCATGCTCTACGATCCCAAAATCGCCAATGAATTTGCAAAGAGGATGCTGGAAAAGGGCGTCTACGTTGTAGGCTTCTGCTATCCTGTAGTTCCCAGAGGCAAGGACAGGATCAGGACTCAGATCTCCGCAGGCCACACAAAGGAAGATCTGGACTTCGCAGTACAGTGCTTCAAGGAAGTTAAGGCTGAAATGGGTCTGTAAAAAACTGCGCCTTATCTGAGGGCACAGCAATACACTATATGGCTGCCGGGCTTTATGCCCGGCGGTTTTTTATTTACTTTTTTCCGGCTGAAGTGTAGAATTGCTGATATGAACATGAATTATTCCATTAAAACCGAAGAAAACCGCAAAGCATTCCTTCTGGGCATGAAGCATGCCATTCCCATAGGGACAGGCTATTTTGCTGTGTCCTTCGGCCTCGGGATAACAGCGCACAATGCAGGGATGAACGCGCTTCAGAGCTTTCTTGTGAGCTTCCTCTGCAACGCCTCAGCAGGCGAATATGCGGGGATACGCGTCATTGCAGGACTTTCGCCATATATAGAGGTGGTGCTGGTGACCCTGATCGCCAATGCGCGCTACCTTCTGATGAGCCTTTCCCTGAGCCAGAAGATGGACCCGGATATGCCCTTTTTTCACCGCCTTCTGGTCGCTTACGATATTACGGACGAGCTTTTCGGCATCAATATAGCCCGCCCGGGCTACCTTAACCCCTGGTATGCCTACGGAGCTTACCTTGTAGCCCTGCCATCCTGGGCTTTCGGCACCATGTTCGGCGCCATAGCAGGCGAGATCCTGCCGGCATCCCTGGTGAGCGCCCTCAGCGTCGCTCTCTACGGCATGTTCATCGCCATTATCGTACCGCCCTCAAAGGCGGATAAGGTAGTTTTCGGGCTCGTGGCCATCTCCTTTGCTGCAAGCTGGGCGGCGTCCAGGGCACCCCTGCTTTCCGGGCTTTCCGAAGGCAGCAGGACCATAATACTGACACTAATAATCGCATCGACAGGAGCATTCTTAGTCCCGAAGCAGCCGCAGGAACCCCCGCAGCACAAGTTAGAAGCAAAAAAGGAGGCCGCCGATGCGTAATATCTATGTATACATACTGATAATGGGCGGTGTTTCCTATCTTATAAGGGTGCTGCCCGTTACCATCTTCAGAAAACCCATAAAAAACCGCTTCGTGCAGAGCTTTCTTTACTATGTGCCCTATGTGACGCTGGCGGTGATGACCTTCCCGGCCATAGTTCACGCCACAAGGAGCCCCATCGCAGGGGCTGCAGCGCTTATCGCAGGCCTTATTGCATCCTGGCTCGGAGCAGGCCTGTTCCCCGTATCCGTGATCTGTTGCGTGGTAGTATTCATAATAGAGCACTTTATGCTATAAGATTTTTAATCAGCGGTATAAGAACTGTTTAATTGAACTTGTTCATAAAACCCCGTATAATTCTCCCTTGCCGTGCTTCGGGAAGGGAAAAGCAATGAACAGGACAACATATTCATTGATCTCAAAAGAGTCTGAGAATGGCAGAGCATATGGACTGAATGCAGCCAAAGAAGGGATAGTGATTCTCAGCATCGAAGACATAAGTCCCGATGAATTGTTTGTCAGCGGAATCATCGATCTGTTCAACAGGGAACAACTTGATCCAATACACGTTTTCGATGTCCTTGAGGATA
>JAFRWH010000068.1 GCA_017438085.1 Bacillota bacterium | reverse complement strand
GGGATTGTGCTCGACCCAGCCGGGCTTCGGATAGTGCTGATTGAATTCCATCTGCGCCATGCTGCATATCTTACCATTCTTATCGAATAATATGCAGCGGTTGGATGTGGTTCCGGAATCCAGCGCCATTACATATTTCATTAGCGTCCCTCCTTTATTTCAATACTAATTAAGCGAAAATGTCATTCTGACCGGATTGTGGTCCGAATATTCAAACTGATAATCTATTACCTCAGAACTGATGACTTCGACATTGTCCGTCACCATGAATCCGTCAACTGTAAGCACATACTGGCCTTCGTGGTATGGCCCGTCCGCATTTCTGCAGGATGCTATGGGATGATCCTTGTCCAAAGGCGCCACCAGGCTTGTGTGATAGCCGTCGAAAGTGTCCTCAGGTATGGGCTGGGCCCAGCTGTATTCCTTGTCTGATGCCCCGAAATACACTGCAGAGTCGCCCAGAAGATCCTTGTTGAAGTCGCCGCCTGCTATGCAGTAATTGCCCATGCTGTACTGCTCCTCCATATCCGCCAGCAGCAGCTTAAGCTGTTCGGTGGCTATGGTGCCGTCGGTGGTATAGGCGGAAAGATGCAGATTGTAGAGGACCAGGAACTGTCCTGCGCCAAGGGAAATGAAATTTCTGCTGTAGCAGCGGTCCAGATCCAGGAACTTTGTAAAACCGTTCTCTATGGGAAGGGAGATGCGCTGGGCGGAATTGATCTCAGACCTTGAGAACGTCATGATCCCGGCCTTCGAAGCGCCGTGGGGCTGTGTAAACGGATAGAAAAGGAAGGGCGAATCGTAGTTCTGGGCGAAGGTATAATTCGCATCGCCCCCGAGAGTCTCAGTCAGGTACTCCCTTTCGTCCACGTGATAGCTTCTGGTGGCGTCAAAATCCACCTCCTGGATGAGATAAATATCTGCATCCTGCTCGCTGAGCTTAGCCTGTATCCTGCCGAGATTGGTCTTCAGTCTGTCCTCCGACCAGGCCCAGCTCTGGGTTCCGCCGTCCATGAAGAAGCCGTAATCGCTTTCGTAAGCGCCGAAGCCTATGTTCCAGGACACAATGCTGTAATCATGGGCAGGCTGAAAGTCCATCGAAGTCCTGCCCTTGACCTCCAGATCCATCTCATCCGGAAGCCTGTGGTAGGCAATGAAAACATACGCCACGTAGGCCAGCGCCACAAGCAGTACTGCAAGTAATATCGAAATGATTATCTTTAATGCTTTTTTCATAAAAACACACTCCTGATAGATAATTATATATCAATCAGGAGTGTAAATAAAGTCGTAATGATAGATTTCAGCGGGGTGTTCTATACAAAAGAGAGCAGGTTCAGACAACCTGATGCCGCTTATCAGCAGATCTCCCTCAGACCTCCGCCCAGAGGATTGATATTCATCTTCTGAGCAGCGCCCTCGCCCAGGACTGCATCCAGGGAAGCGCAGAAGGCATCCGCCATATCATTGGGAACGAAGGCTTGTATGGTTCCCGCGAAGCCGCCTCCGTGCACGCGGCAGGCGCCCTTGCCCTTGAGCAGCTTTGAAGCATAGGCATAGGCAAAGGCCAGGTCCTGATGCTGCGAAGCGCCGCAGGGGATCACATTCTGAAGAAGGGTCCAGGAAGAAATGCCGGACCAGCCTGAAAGCTCAAGAAATCGCTCAAAATCGCCTTTTTTCAGAGCTTCGGCCATGCGGCGGGCCCTCTTGTTTTCGGTATAGACATGCATGGCTCTGAGTACTGCCCGGTCGCCTGCTTTTTCCCTGACCTCTGCTATGCGGGCATCAAACTCGGCCTCCGGGATATCTCTCAGCCATTTTTTGCCGAATATGCTGCATACCTTGGCCAGCTCACCTGTGATAGCTGCGTACTCGTCCGTAAGATCCGCATGATCCGCTCCGCAGTTGACTATGCAGAGGGAATAGCCGCTGCCGGCAAAATCGAAGCTTATGGGATCCACAGAAGGAGCATCAGGATCCGCAAAGTCTATGGCCACAACGCTTCCCAGAGAGCTTGCCATCTGATCCATAAGCCCACAGGGCTTTCCGAAGAACACATTCTCCGCCTTCTGACCGAAGATCGCTATATCCTGAGGGCTGAAGGATGATTCGCTGCCTGCTTCCTTAAGGCTCCAGCCTTTAAATCTGATACTGCAGTCCGAAGAGTCTGCAGAGCTATCCGGAGCTGCATCTGCCTGTTCCGGGTCCATCCTCCACTGCCACACATCTATGCCTGCGGCGCCGCTGAGCACGTTTATGATATTTCCTATCAGCACCTCGAATGCCGCAGAAGAAGAAAGCCCGCTGCCTCCGGGCACATCCGAAACTATGTAAGCCTCAAAGCCCGGACAGAGCCAGCCTTTTTCCGCAAACTGAGCTGCCACGCCCCTGACCAGAGACTGGGGCGTCCCGTATTCAGCCTCCTTTGGCTCAATATCCGCAAGATCCACGCTGAATTCGCCGTATCCGTCGGAATATATTTTTGCCACGCTGCTGCAGCCTCCGCTGAGCTTGCAGTTCCAGTCCCGGACCGACACGGCGGCCAGAGTTTCCCTGTCCACGGCTGCTGCCAGCACTATGCCGTGCTGGTGGTCCGTATGATTTCCGCCCAGCTCAGTCCTTCCGGGAGCGCCGAAAATGTATTCGGCGGGACGGCCGAAATGCCCGGAAAACTTATTCTTTAATTCCTCGTACATATCCTTCCTCCAAAACCGCCGAGCCGCTTTTGGCCTGCATTAAAACCCTGCGCCTCTCAGCCTGCTCCTTACCGGAGCTACTGCCCTCTGTATCCGCGTATAAGATTGTCCTCTGTTTCCGCTTCTTCCTCCGGCAGCACCCTCACATTCAGAGATCTGACGCGCAGGTTCTTCACGTCCGTGACCTCGATCTCCAGATTCTTGTATGTAAAGCTCTCCCCCTTCTTGGGGTAGCCTTCAAGCATCTCGATAGCCCAGCCGCCTACCGTGGCGTTGTCGTCGTCGAAATCCTTGTCTTCTATATCCAGCTCGTAGAAAAGGTCCTCGATCCTCATGTCGCCGTCAACTTCGTAGCTTCCGTCGGCCTCCTCCACGAACTCCTCATCGATTATGTCCTTTTCGTCCCAGATCTCGCCTACGATCTGCTCCAACACATCCTCCATTGTAAGAATGCCCATGGTGCCGCCGTATTCGTCGGTGACTATGACCATATGGGAGTTGTTCTCCATCATAACATCCAGGACGTCGGGCAGAGGCATGGTCTTGTGGACGAATATGGGCTTCATCATCCAGCCCTTCACATCCAGCTTCCGGCCTCTTGCAAGCGCCTTCAAACACTGGGTAAGCTGCAGCACGCCAACGATATTGTCCGGTGTATCCTGGTATACAGGGATCCTGGAATAGCTGCACTTTAGGATGGTTCTCAGGTTCTCTTCATCCGAATCATCCAGATCAAGGGCGGTCATGTCCACTCTCGGAGTGATTATCTCGTAGGCCAGGACATCATCGAAATCCAGCGCGCTCTGCAGCAGGTCCGCTGTGTCTTCATCCACTATGCCTTCGTCCTCGACAGTATCGATTATGGTCTCAAGATCCTCCTCGGTAACCGCATCGTCCGCTTCGCTTCCGCTCCACATCCTGGAGACCTGGTTCATGAAATGCCTTGAGATAACGACCAGCGGGTAAGTGATCCACATGGTGATCCTGATAGGAACGGTAACTGCTTTTGAGAAGCGCTCCGGCGCCCTGCTGGCAAGTATCTTTGGGGTGATCTCGCCGAAGGTGATTATAAGCAGAGTCATGATGGCCGTTGCGATGCCTGCGCCGCTGTCGCCGGCCAGACCTATGGCTATGACAGTAGCCACGGCGGAGGATCCGATGTTCACCAGGTCGTTGCCTATGAGCACCGAGATCAGAGCATCATCGTAGCGGCGGAATATCTCGTAGCTCATTTTTGAGATGCTGTCGCCCTCTTCGGCCGCCAGCCTGAGCTTGGTCTCGCTGGCGGATGCAAAGCCTATCTCCCCGCCGGAGAAGATAAAGCTGAGTCCAAGCAGCAGGATGATGAAGATAATGTTAATCAGCATCGTTCTTCACCTCCGCTTTTGCAGCAGGGCTTTTTGCAGACTTTTCAGACTGCTTGCCTTTCGCAGCCGCAGACTCTTCGTGCACATTTTCAGACTGCTTGCCTTTTGCAGCCGTAGACTCTTCGTTCACATTTTCAGACCGCTTGCCTTTTGCAGCCGCAGACTTTGCATTCTTTTTCTCTGCGGCCTTCTGAGCAAGCTTTGCCCTTCTGGCAGCTCTGGCTTCGTCCTCGTCATGGATCTCGCCCACCAGCTCCTCCAGAATGTCCTCCATGGTGACAATACCAAGCAGTTCCCCGCTCTCCTTGTTTTTGATCAGCGCCATGTGGACTCTGTTTGAACTCATCTCATCCATGAGCTCATCCACCGGCATATCCGGATCTGCATAGAAAAGCTTGTCAAGATTCGTTCTTGAACGCTGGCCTGACTGCTTTCTTATGCGGGATTTCAGGAACTTTCGAACCTGAAGCAGGCCAACAGGAGTTCCATCACCGTTGATCACAGGAAACCTTGAATATATGGTATTTTCAACGAGATCGAGTATGTCTTCATCGCTCATGTCCGGCGTAATGCATACCACCCTTTCCCAGGGGATAAGTATGTCTTTTGCGGGCTTTATGGTCAGCTCAAGCGCGGACTGGACCAGTTCAGCCTCGTCCTCGTCTATTTCATCTTCCTCGTCTATGTTTTCGATTATGTCAAAAAGCTCTTCTTCGCTTACCGTGGGCTCTTCGCCCTCCGCGGTGCCTACCAGCTTTGTCACGAGCCTGCTGATGCCGGAGAACAGGAAGCTCACCGGAGTAAGCAGCTTCATCAAAAAAATGAGCGACCCTGCAAGTCTGGGGGCAAGGACCTCGCTGCAGGCCTTGGCATAGGACTTGGGGATCATCTCAACAAAAATGAACACTATAAAAGTGATGATGAAAGTACTTGCTGTTACTGCCTTGTTTCCCCAGATCTTCGATGCCATAAGCGTTACCATGCTGGAGCACGCGATATGCATGATATTCGTGCCTATGAGCATGGTGGTGAGAGCTTTGTCAAAGTTGTCCAGTATGTAAAGGACCCTCCGAGCCTTTTTGTCGCCGTCGTCCGCGCCGGAGATCATGCGGATCTCGTTGACTGACGCGAATGCGGTCTCTGCCGCGCTGAAATAAGCGCCTCCTATAATGAACAGGGCTATAAAGCCCAAATATCGGGGAATGGCGGAAATACTTCCAGTGTCCATAAGGACAAAATCACCTCCTGTGTGACTGCTGTGCAATAACTATCAGGGCAAAAGCCCCCTGAAGCATTTATATTTTGGTATTTTACAGCACATCGTGTAAATTGTCAAATATTGCCGTATGCAACAGCGGAATCATGCCATTTACCAGCCTTCCGATGTTCAGTTAACTCTGGAGCTATGCCATTTACAAGCCTTCCTGCACTCAATTAACTCAGGATCCATGCCATCGTCCAGTCTTCCGGCGTTCAGTTAACTCTGGATCCATGCCAATTTTCAGTTTTTCGGCGCTCAGTCAACGCTGAATCCATGCCATCGTCCAGCCTTCAGGCGCTCAGTTAACTCTGGAGCCATGCCATTTGCCAGTCTTCCGGCACTCAATTAACTCAGGATCCATGCCATTGTCCAGTCTTCCGGCGCTCAGTTAACTCTGGATCCATTCCATCGGCCAGTCTTCCGGCGCTGTAAAAACACCGGGACAGTAGTTTTGACACAAAACATGTTTTGAAACCCCTTTTGTTTCATGTATATAATTACCAGCAGCTTTAAACAGGTCCTTTTTAATATAAACAGCAGTGCTGTACGGTATCATCTACCAATTTTTAAGTATATTTACTTCCACATTTTAGATATTAATGCTATTATTAACATATCGACGGACCAATATTTATGGATAGACTAGATATTCTTGTTTCTTTGGAAACAAATCTCAGAGAGCAACGGAGACTTGTGTCCAAACAGCTGTCCCGCGCCCCGAAGGGCAGATTATATGTGGTGAACAATGGTATTTACAGTGCTTTCAGAAGAGAAATCTACATTGATGGTGTTCGAAGAATGATCGGAATAGGGAAAAAGCCTGATATCATTGCGGCTCTTGCTCATAAAGCTTTCCTTACAGAGAAAATGAAACGGCTCAACACTGATATCGAACTGCTTGAAATGATCACAGCTTCGAGTCTGTCTCTGGAAAACAATGCTGTTATCGATGCGCTCCCGCCTTCCCTGCGGACGCTTCCGGACGATATGCTGATCAATGGCCGGAGGGCTAACAGTTTCGACTGGCCTCATCCGGTCAATAAAGGCTTGTATCCAAAGGAAGCAAGGCTGCGGATAGACCCGGCGGATCGCTTTAAATGGGCGGCTCAGCCTTATCTTGCCAATACTTCGTACATGGAGAATAAGATTTATTCAAATCCGCGAGGCGTGCAATGCAGATCAAAATCGGAGGGCAGTGTACTTGGTCTATATGATGACCTGCGCATTCCTTTCCATACAGACGAGACCGTTATCATGGGCGGGCATCTGATTGCGCCGGATATCATCGGGTGCAGGGCAGATGGGTGTTTGATCTATCATGAGCATAAGGGCCTGAGTTCAGAGGCTTACAATTCCCGGAACGATTACAAGGACCTGGTCTACAAAGGGTTTGGCATACGTCAGGGGGTCAATCTCATTTATACGTTCGACAGGCCGGACGGCAGCGTGAATCTTCCTCTGATCCGGGAGATAATAAAGGATGCTTACGGACTGTAAGCACTCTCTCTTATCCTGAAAATAATCAAGAAAACAATTGTATTGTAAAGTCTCCTATGACTTGAGAGACAATAAGGGATGCATATGGGCTGTGAAGTCTCCTTCTAAATCTTAGAGCTAATCAAAAAAACACTTGTGCTGTAAAGAGCCGTCTGACTTGAGAGACAATAAGGGATGCATACAGACCAAGTGATTTCTCCCGTGCACAAATGCAGTATCTACGCAGTTTTTGTGGATAGGCTTTTCTCCGGCTGTGCATGTGCACTATCTCCGCAGTTTTATGGAAAAATTTTCTCTCCGGCTGTACATGTGCAGTATCTCTGCAGTTTCAGTGGATAGATTTTTCTTCGGCTGTGCATGTGCAGTATCTCCGTAGTTTTTATGGTTTTTGTGTGAAAAGGCTGTCCTGTACACTTTTTGTGGTATACTCTTTTCGTAACTTGCTTGTATTTTTTGCATACGGTAGGCGGAGGACAGCCCAAAGCCTGCCGCTACGGAGGGATAATTATGAGCAAAAGCAAAAAGGAGGTCGACTCTGTCAAAGCCACCAGCATCGCAATGGCGGTGGCCATGATAGTTGCAGGCATAGCCGGAGCCGTGGCTGCCATGCCGGACAGCGGATCCACACTTCCCGAGCCTGTACCTGTAGTCCAGACAGCGCCAATGCCTCCGACACTGGCAGATCTCATGGACGATGCTGTAAGCAAAGAGCCGGAGTTGAAGGAACGGACCTGGCAGAACAAGCTGAGAGCCTTCATACTGAAGCTGCCCAAAGCAATAAGAAGCATACTTGCCGTACCATTTCAGATAGCAGGATCGATACTAATAAAACTGATAAACATCGCGTTCAAAGGGGTTCTGACCCCTCTGGCATCCAGAATACTCAGCTGGGTCCTGGTAGCCCTGCTCACCGCAGGCGTCATCATCGGTGTGCTGAAGTTCCTCTTCCCTGACAAGAAGCTTAAAGAGCTCATCACAAAGCAGAATGTCGCCTGGTTCTTTGCCATCATCATCGCGATACCGGTGCTGATGGAGCTGAGCCCTCAGATATGGCAAAGCATACCCGGCCACGAGGAACTTGCCCAGTTCATCATCGGGGCGCTTATCATGGCAGTATTTCTCTACTACCTGCTACGGGAGAAGAGCTTCGTCTGGGAAAAAGACGAGCCCGGGGAACGCATCGTCTTCGAAAGATAAGACCGCATACCCCCTGCGACAAAT
>JAFRWH010000067.1 GCA_017438085.1 Bacillota bacterium | reverse complement strand
GTCCGCAATGACTATACTGGACTACAGGACCGGCTATCTGGTAGGTATGATAGGCGGACGCAATATCAGCGGTAAGCTGCTGTATAACAGAGCTACATCCACCCGTCAGCCCGGATCCTCCATCAAGCCTCTGGCAGTGTACTCCACTGCGCTTCAGGTCGGCTACGAAAACGGTGGTCCTTTCACTGCGGCCTATCCCATCGACGACTGCCCCATCAAGTATGGCAACGCTCTTTGGCCATCCAACTGGTACAAGGGCTACAGCGGCGTCAACAGCTTAAGACGTGCAGTTGAGCAGTCCATTAATGCCTGCGCCGTGAATCTGTTCCAGCAGCTGGACCCCTACAGATGCATGATGAATCTGCAGAACATGGGTGTAAGCAGTCTGGTCACCACAGGCACAGTAAACGATATCAACGCTTCCGCTCTGGCTCTGGGCGGCATGACCCGCGGCATTTCGCCCCTTGAAATGACAGGCGCATACGGAACCTTCGGCAATGACGGTGTCTACACCGAACCTATCTGCTACACCACTGTCACCAACAGAAGAGGCGATGTGATACTTGAAAGAAAGCCCATCACCCACAAGGTCCTGGACGAACCGGTGGCCCAGCTGATGACCGACATTCTGCGCACAACTGTTACCAGAGGTCTGGCCTCCGGCGCCAAGCTGAAGGGCTCCGAGTCCGCAGGCAAGACCGGTACCACATCTGAAAAGTACGATATCTGGTTCTGCGGTCTGACTCCCACATACTCCGCTGCCGTATGGATCGGCAATGACGTCAACATTCCTCTGAGACAGGGCTCCGACAGAGCCGTTGCGGTCTGGAAGAAGGTCATGGACGAGGTCATGTCCCTCGGCGATCACGATTATCTGAAATTCGTGAAGGACGAAAGCCAGTTCGTATCCGCAACAGTCTGCAAATACTCGGGCAAGAGAGCTACAGAGCTCTGCGCCCTTGATCACAGAGAAGGCGTTTATGTAAGCGATATCTTCATCAAGGGCACCGTCCCCGGAGATACCTGCGACGCCCACAAGATGGTGGAGATCTGCAACGAGACAGGCTACCTGGCCACACCGCTCTGCCCACACACCGTTCAGACAGTCGCAACAGTAAGGCCCGGCGGAATGTCCTGGGACAAGATGATCAACGAGTTCCGCATCATGAACTACTCCACAGGCGGCAGCGCAGTTTCAAGAAGCTATCTGCCTGATGCAGGTTACGATGCGCCTGAGTACTACTGCCCGGCTCACAATCCGGATACCAATGCATATCCCGTATCCTGGATAGCGGCAGAGGAATATGTCAGCCCCTACAAGGTCGAAATGGAATTCGATGATGACGGCAATCAGATCATAAGAGACGATGACGGCAACATTATCAAGCTGATCACACCTGACGGCGATGAGATAGAACCTCCCACACCCTCTGAAGGCGGTGAAGAAGGCGGCGGATCAGGAGAAGGCACGGCTCCTTCCGAGGGCGGAAATACAACGCAGGAGCCCAGTCAGGGTACGACACCGAATGAAGGTACCACTCCATCTGAAGGAACCAATCCCTCTGAAGGCGGAAATGCGGCGCAGGAGCCCAGCGAGGGCACGACCCCGAATGAAGGTACTGCCCCCTCTGAAGGCACCACTCCTTCCGAAGGCAGTGAGCCCGGCCCCGGTGAGGGAACTGCGCCATCTGAAGGCAGTTCTCCCTCTGAAGGAACTACTACCGGCCAGCCCGGGAACAATCCCAATAATGAAAGCACCAATCCCGCAACGGGAGAGACGGTGTATAACTGGTAATATTCAGTTGACAAATTATTCCATCGATGGTATCGTTTTGATTACGACGGACCATCGGGAATGAAAAGAAAGCAGCTCTGGTTTTGCTTCTGCCTTGGATCTGGCATAGTCTGCGGATATTATCTGAAATGGAATATGCGGCAGCTGTGCGCGTTTTGCGCGGCTGCCGCTTTTCTGTGCATTTCTGCGATACAGCTCTGCGCAGCAAAGAAGCGAAAAGCCTGGAAGTGGAAGACTTTAAAGAAGCCCGGGGCTAAATGGTTTTTTCTTGTCGGCCTGCTTTTCTTTGTCTTCGGGGCGCTGTCCATGAGACATCTGGAGCTGAAGGAATTTGCTTCTTCAGGCTTCGGCGGACAGCTGCTTAAAGGAGAGGGGACAGTCCTTAAATGCGAGAAAAAAGAAGGATACAGCCTTCTGACGGTCCGTTCGGATGAGCTGGGAGAAAAGCTGCTTATAAGATATGAGACAGACGACATGGATGCAGCTTACGGAGCGGTGGGCTGCAGGGTCAGCTTCTCCGGCATGGCAGAGCTTCCACGGGGAAGGCGTAATCCGGGCTGCTTCGACTACAGTCTGTATCTTAAAGGCAGAGGCATAAGGCTCATCGTAAGGGTGAATTCCTACAGGCTGGAAAAGCTGCGGGTGGAAAACCGTTTTCTTCACTTCCTGTCCCTGGCAAAGCTGGCTTTTCTTAAACGTATCATGGCGGAGCTCCCCAAGGAGGAATCCGGACTGCTGGCAGGCCTGCTCTTCGGTGAAAAAAGCTATATAGATGACGACATCTACGAGGAATTCAGAAACAACGGCACAGCGCATGTGCT
>JAFRWH010000066.1 GCA_017438085.1 Bacillota bacterium | reverse complement strand
GTCCATCATAATGCTGGTGATGATATTCGGCCTTATGTATTTTATGGTCCTTCGTCCTCAGCAGAAAAAGGACAAGGAGACCCAGAAGATGCGCGAGTCTCTCCGCGTAGGAGATGAGATCGTCAGCATCGGCGGTTTCTACGGAAAGATCATAAAGGTCAAGGAAGACAGCATTGTAATGGTTTGCGGCGCAGACAAGACCAAGCTCGAGCTTGCCAAGTGGGGCATTTCTCAGGTCATCAATCCTTCCTCTGCTCCTGTGGAGAAGGAAAAGGAAGCTGACAAGGAAGAAGAAAACAAGAAACCAAGTCCCAGATCCATCAAAAAGCTTGGTGCCGACAAAACTGAAGCCTCTGAAAGTGCTCAGAAGGAAGAGAAGTCGGAAGAATAGCACAGTAATGCGTGAAGGGCATGTGCAGACCGCACATGCCTGATTTTTTATAATAAGAAACATGAAAAAGATCATTGCAATAGTCATAACTTTAATAACAATCTTCGGCGCCATCTTCAGCTTTACCGGACTCGGCGGAGTCAGCCTTGCGGATAAGATGAGCCTTGGACTCGATATGATAGGCGGCGTTTCCGTCGTGCTGGAAGCCCAGACAGAAGCGACGGGTTCTGAGCTCAAGCAGATCATGGACCAGGTCCAGGCAGTAATGGAGAACCGTATCAACGAAATGGGCCTTTCCGAGCCTGTCATCGCCGTTGAAAACGAAAACCGCATAAGGATAGAGCTGCCCGGCGCCCAGAATGCCAAGGAAGCCATCGATTCGATAGGAAGGACTGCCAAGCTCAGCTTCATAACCGCAGACGGTAAGGAAGTCATCAGCGGAGAGAACGTAAAAAACGCCATCGCTGCTGTTTATCAGGGCAATGACAGCGGGCTTATCGGCACCTATACCGTAAATCTGGAATTCGATGCCGCAGGCGCGGATGCTTTTTCCGAAGCTACCAAAAAGATAGTGGAGGGCAAGATCTCCAGCACCACCCAGTTCAATGCCAGACAGATAGTCATCCTGCTGGATGACGAGGTCATATCTCAGCCCTTCGTACAGAGCATCATCAACAACACCAGCTGCCAGATAACCGGTCCGGACTTTACCGCAAGCTCTGCGGGAAACCTTGCTGCGCTCATCAGAGGCGGCGCTCTGCCCGTAGCTCTTGCTGAAGTCGAGACCGAAATAGTAGGACCGACACTCGGCATAGATGCTGCAAGGATGAGCGCCATCGCAGGCGCCATCGGCATACTTCTGATATTCGTGCTGATGATCATAGGCTATGGAGTTATGGGTATCGTTGCAGACATCACTCTTGCGCTCTACACCATGATCATCCTCTGGATCTACGCCGGCTTTGGCATAGTTCTGACTCTGCCCGGAATAGCAGGTCTTATACTTTCAGTAGGCATGGCTGTTGACTCCAATGTGATTATTTTCACCAGAATCAAGGAAGAGATAGCCATAGGCAAGACCGTCCGCGTGGCTGTAAGCTCCGGCTTCAAGAGAGCCATGGCTACCATACTTGACTCCCAGATCACGACTATAATTGCTGCTATCGTGCTTTATCAGTTCGGTACCGGATCTGTAAGGGGCTTCGCACTGACACTGCTCATCGGTATCGTTGTCAGCCTTCTGACTGCAGTGGCCATTTCCCAGCTCATGCTCAACGTGATTGCCGAAAGCAAGGCTTTAGGCAAGCCGCAGCTCTTCAGAGTAAAGGAAGTAGGGTTCCTGGGCGCTGAAGTCAAGGAGGACTACAAATACGATTTCCTGGGCAGAAGAAAGATCTTCTACATAGTTTCCGCCAGCATCATAGTGCTGGGCATAGGACTGGGTCTTATCAGAGGCTTTAATTTCGGCATCGATTTCACCGGCGGCACCATGCTGCAGCTTAACAACGGCAAAGTGGTGGAGCTTGAC
>JAFRWH010000065.1 GCA_017438085.1 Bacillota bacterium | reverse complement strand
TTCCCGCTGTGGGCGGCAGTTCCGATAACATCTATAGTTGCGCTGGCAGAGGCTTTTCTTGCGGTGATGACGCCGCTGTTGCCTCTGGAAGGCTCAAATATAAGGGCCATCTCCGCGCCTTTGGCTTCGGATTCGAAGATCTGGCGGCCTGTCTGGGAACCGATCTCTTCGTCCGGGTTGAAAATGAAAAGTATCTCCTTATCCGGCAGAGCATCAAGCTCCTGCAGTATCTTTACAGCTTCGATGCTCTGCACCACGCCGCCCTTGCAGTCAGCAATTCCAAGGCCCCATGCATAGTCTCCTTCGATATGGAAGGGATGCTCGGCCACATCGCCCGGCTTAAAGACGGTGTCCAGGTGGGCATTAAGCACCACAGTACCGTTCTTGCAGCCCTTGTTCAGACGGGCTACCAGATTGAAGCCGTAGCCTTCGAAAAAGCGTCTCTCGATCTCGATGCCATCGATCTCCTTAAGCAGGCCTTCGATGATATCCGTTACCTTGGCGTTGCCCTCCACATTGCGGGAGCCGCAGTCTATGCCGCTCAGTTCCTCCAGCACCTTAAGCTGCTTCGGCGCGTATTCATCGGCTTTTTCTTTTATTTTCTTTTGAAGTTCAGTCATTTTCTTCTCCTTCCGGCGGTCTCGGAGCTTCCCGCAGAGCCGCCATTTCTTTCCCAAATATTTTACCATAACAAAGCGCCGCCCTTCAACGCCTTGTTTGAACTCTTGGTTTTTTCTCCGGCCGGGGTTATACTGGTCTGGACAGGAGGACATGACATGAGTTTTCTCAGCAAAGAACAGAACGAAAGATTCCTCGGCACCGGCGCTGCAAACGCAGCAGGCCTCGGGCTTCAGGACTTTCTGGATAAATATGATCCTAAGCGCTACGATCTTCCGGCAAATACCGTGGACATGGCAATTTTCAGGAGCGACGGCCTCTGGACGGCTCCGGATCAGCCTCTTAAACTTCTTATGATAAAGCGCAGCAATCACCCCTGCATAGGCTGGTGGGCCCTGCCCGGCGGCTTTGTGGATTATAAGGAAAATCTGGAGGACGCCGCTGCCAGGGAGCTGGAGGAGGAGACAGGGGTCAAGGGCCTGCCGCTGGTCCAGCTCCGCACCTGGGGCGACTACGACCGGGACCCCCGCATGCGCATAATCACCACGGCCTACATGGCTCTGGTGGAAGGGGAGCTCGAGGCTCAGGCAGGAGACGATGCGGCAGACGCCAGATGGTTCGACGTCAGCCTTGGAAGCACCGGCATCTACAGCGAAGAGGGCTATGTTCTGGAAAGGTACAGTCTCAGCCTTGTGAGCGGGCAGGGCAGCCCGGAGGAGCTCCGGATCGGCGCAGAGATAAGCCGCAGGGAATACGGCAGCGGCCTGCTCCGTCAGGTCAGATACCGCCTGCGTTCCTCGGACCGCATCGCCTCGGACCACGCCCTGGTGATAGCTGACGCCCTGCTGGAGCTGAAGGGGAAGTTTGCGTAGTTTTTCAATTCGGTCGGCCTTTATCCAAAAGAGATTTCGGGCTGCCGGCGTTATTGAAAGCATTGGCTAAAAAAATATTAAAAAAACTTCTTGACATCACCGCATTAAAGTGCTAATATCCCTGCATACCTTTCAAAACAGGTAGAGGTCGCGCTTGTTATAAGTAAGCGGAGGGAGGCCGGAAGCCAGGGAATCCCGCCAAAAGGAACAGGTGCCGAAATCGAAGTGTCCGAAGCTTCGGTTGGGACCGGACGCGAAAGCGCCGGGACTGTCGTTCGGTTTATTGGGGCCGGACGGAGAGCTATCATTAGAAGGTGCCATTCGATTTCACGGTGATTTCTGAACTTGGTACATCTAATGTACCAAGTTTTTTTATCACTGTAAAACCGCTTCGGGGTCCTGTTTCCCCCAAGGGTGAGAGGCCCAAAAACGAAGCGGCAAGAATGAAGCCCCGGCAGGCCAAAGGCCGGGCAAAGGAGAGAAATCGAAATGGCAAACAACACTCAGAGAAAAGGCTTCAAAATGCCTCACAACTATGTAGTCGTATTCTGCATAGTTATCCTGGCAGCGCTGCTGACCTGGATCATCCCCGCCGGACAGTTCGACCGCGAAGGCAGAGCTGTAATCCCCGGCACCTATCATTCAGTAGAGGCCAGTCCCGTTGGCCCCATCGGCGTTTTCTACGCAGTTGAGCAGGGCTTTGTACAGACTGCAGACATCATCTTCTTCATCATGTTCGCCTACGGCTTTGTGCACATGATGCTAAAGAACGGCAGCTTCGATGCTCTGATGGGCGCGCTGATACGTAAAACAGCCCACTTCAACGAACGAATAGTATTTGTCATCATAATGGTCGTCTTCGGTATCCTTGGTGCTACCATGGGTATGGCAGAAGAGACCTACGGTATGTACCCGATATTCATCGGAATAGGCGCAGCCCTCGGCTATGATGCTATCGTAGGCGCATCCATCGTATACATCGGCGTACAGACCGGTTTCGCATCCGCTATCCTCAATCCCTTCACCCTGGGCGTAGCCAACGGCATTGCAGGAATCACCACCAGCCCCCAGATGTTTACCTTCAGAATCATCTGCTTCGTGCTCTTCGAGGGCGTCGGCATCATCTACGTTCTCCGCTATGCAAGAAAGATCAAAGCTGATCCCACCAAGGGTCTGCTCTATGGCACCGAGTACCAGAACATGGGCAAAGACAAGTCCAGAGAAGAAATGGTACAGGCTCAGATGACCGGACGTCACGCACTCTGCGGACTCATCTTCCTGGCAGTTATCGGCCTCATGATCTGGGGCGTACTCGTAAAAGAGTGGTACATCGATGAACTGTCCACACTGTTCTTCATCGCTATGGTAGTCGTAGGTCTGGTCGGCGGATTCGGCCCCAGCCGCATCGCTTCCGAATTCATCGAAGCTTCCAAGTCCATGGTAAGAGGCGCCTTCATCGTAGGCGTATCCAGAGCTATCATGATCACCATGCAGAACGGTCTGATCATCGACTCCGTGCTCTACTATCTGTCCTCCACACTCAACGGCATGAGCGGCATCATCGCTGGCATGCTCCAGGTAGTGGTACAGAACATCGTAAACGTATTCATCCCCTCCGGTTCCGGACAGGCTTCCGCTGTAATGCCCATCATGGCTCCTCTTAGCGATCTGATCGGCGTTTCCAGACAGGTTGCAAACCTGGCCTTCACCTTCGGCGACGGCTACTCCAACATGATCATCCCCACTGGCGTGTTCACCACTGCCGGACTTATGGGTCTGCCTGTTGAGAAGTGGTTCAAGTGGATCAGCAAGCTGTTCATCATCTACTTCGTTCTGGAACTGGTG
>JAFRWH010000064.1 GCA_017438085.1 Bacillota bacterium | reverse complement strand
GTACTGATATATGCCGTGGAATGTCAGCAGCAGCACCACCGACGCGAAGGTATATATCAGGAACATGGCATCCTTCCGGCTGTCCAGCAGCCTTATGATGAAGAAGAACCAGACCATATATTCCACCTGGGCGCGCAGTCCGGCCACGGCGATATAGGGATAAGGCATGGTGATGACCATCAGAAGCAGTCCGACAGCCATGAAGAGTATGATGGCGACCTCCACTGAGCTTGCCCTTGTGAATGCACCTTTGTCCTCTCCTGTGCAGGCTCTGTAGACCACAAACGCTGCAGTACACAGGATCAGCAGCTCTTCCCAGTAGCTGGCCAGACCCAGTCCGAGCACATCTCTCAGAATGTATTCGATGGGAAGATAGAATGCGAAAACAACGAAGATCGCTCTTTTAATGTTAAGTTTACTTAAAACTTTATACAGTACACTTCCGCATACTGCAGGGCGCAGCATGTCGAAAAAGCGCTGGATGAGATCCAGAAGCTTTGCATGTATGGACTGCTTCGCAGGATCGTCCATCTGCCAGAATCCATTCCAGACCCTGCTGATAAAGGAACTCTCCCAGGAATCCTGAAATGCCTTTATGATGCGCGCCAAAAGACTGGAAGGCCATATCCTCCAGATATATCGTCCGATGGCTATGAAGATTTTGCAGATTATGCTGTTTTGCAAAACCGTAAGCATTATGATCAGGCCTCTTTCCGCTGCGACTGCTTATCTTGTGTGAATGTCATGAGCTTCCTCGGGAATGGAACCGGTATAGTCGGGTCCGATCTCCACGTAACGTATGATGCCGCTCATCTCAGTGGTCTGAGTCTTTACGATAAAGGAGCGGCCTGCCCTCGCCTCCTGATTCGCTATCTGGGGCGTTGCAGTGTCAGGCGCAACCTCGGACTTGATCAGATAGACCACGTTTTCCCTGAGAGGATCGGGAAGATATACGGTCTGACCATCTTCCGTGAAAGCAGCCGGGAGGAATTCCTCCATCCACCAGGCTTCGATGGTGGCATTCTGATACAGATTGCCCGCGATCAGCTGACTTCCTATGGGGTTCTGTCTCTGGATCTCTTCGTAGTAGCGGGGATTTGCGCCCACGACTTCAACTTCCATCCAGATGGTCTCCTTGCTTGCTACCACTTCGGAGACTCTGTCCTGAAGCAGGCTCTTTCCGACAACGGCGATAACCGCAATGATGATCAGCAGGACCAGAAGGTCCACGAGATTGATCACTCCGAAGAGCTTGCCTTTTTCATTTACGATCTTCATATTTTCCCTTTCTGTATCCCTTAATGCCAGCCCAGGATGGTTTTCATGGATCTTACCCTTTCATCCCAGGAGCATTCCTTTGCTTTTTCTATGCGGGCTGTCCGCATGGGGCTGTCCGCAGGCTCCGCCAGAGCCATTCTGCACTTTTCTATAAAGTCGTCTGCATTTTCCGCGATGTATATGCAGTCCTGATAATCTCTTACCTGATAAGGCACCGGTGTGCTTACCACAGGCTTGCCCGTGGCCAGATATTCGTAGAACTTCAGGGGGCTCACATCCTTGGAAAGATCGTTGTCCGCAAATACATTCAGGCAGACATCGAAATCCTTTATGCGCTCCGGAAGCTCGGGCTGAGGCAGCAGGCCCACATATTCCACATTGGGGAAGCTGTCCATCCAGCTCAGGTCCACTCCGGGAAGGCTGCGGCCTATGAAGCTCAGCTTTCCTTCAGGCCATTCGGAAGCAATACGCTTAAGTATATCATAATCTATGCATTCCTGCAGCATGCCAACAAAGCCAAAATGAGGAGATTTTAATTTTTCTTCCGGACTTTTCGGCTGAACCGGCTCCATGCTCTGTACCTTTGAGAAAAGCTCATAAGCTGCGCCGTTTGGTATCAGGTGAGTATTTTCATTGAAGGCCTTAAGCCTGTCATAAAGCCCCTGAGCCGTGGCAAACACGCAGCCGCAGCTTCTTGCCAGGTCCTCCTCCATTTCATCCACCACAGCAGGATCTATGAGGCCGGGATAGGCGGAATGCCTGTCCACGCAGTCGTAGACTGTGCGCTTCCAAAGAGATGCCGGGGCTATCCCCAGTTCCTTTGCCAGTGGCGCTACCACATCAGCTGCGCTGGGAGAATATACCCAGAGGGTGAAATCGCTTCCGAAGCCGTTTTCCTTAACGATTTTTGCCAGGTATTTTGCAAGCTTCTTCTGATTCCGCTCGTTTATTGCGCGCTTTTTGTTGTAAAAAGGCATCACCGGGGGGCTTGCATAGAGCTTTATGTGCTCCAGCGGACTGGTCGGAGCCTCCTTATACGCCTTCAGCCTGGCCTTTACCGCAGGACTCTTGTCCTTAAGCGGAGCAAGGTATGTGACGGGAGGATCAACGTAGATGACCCTGCAGTCCCTCATGCGGTTCATCACATTCTGCTTTCTTGTGGGGAAAGGATGATAATTTGAAGTTGAAAGACAGAGTATATCCATTTTATCGTTTTCAATAAGTTTTATTTTTTCAGAGTTTATGAATTCAGCAGTTTTGCCGCTGCTTTCGAGTTTTCCTTTTCCAGTGCCCTCAGGCGCTGACCGAGCTGAGGCCCGAGTTCGGCTTCTCTGGCCATGATATTGTCTATCTGGGCTTTAAGGCTTTCTTCACTGAGGTCCTCAAGCTTTATCAGGGCATCGGAGCCGATGTCGTGAATGAAGCTGTCGACCTTCACATCGTAGGATATGCCTATAACGGGAGTGCTTCCGGCAGTCGCGAATATCAGCGAGTGCAGTCTCATTCCGCAGACCAGCCGCATGCGGCTCAGCATGCCCATGGTCTGATCCACGGTTTTTGCTCTTTCACACACATGACAGGGAATATCCAGCATGGAGGCTATTTCCCGGCCTATAGCGGTATCTTTCGGATACTCTATCGGCAGGAACACAGGCGTGAGTCCGTACTTTTCATATGCATAGCGTGCGCCTTCTGCCACAGCCTTTTTATCTCTGAACTCCGGCCATTCCCTCAGGCAGAAGCCTATGTAATTGCCATGCGGGTCTATGCCCTCTTCCTCGTAGGCGTTGTCTATAGCCAGACTGCTTATGCCCCCGAGACTGACTGTTGGGTCTGCCGCAAGTATTATCTCCGGGCGGGTCACGTTGAGTTCCTTAAGAAGCGCTAAAGAGCCGCTGTCCCTGAGCGTTATTATATGAGCCGTGCTGTCGAGCACCTTTCCTGCTATCCTTCTGTCGCCGCTTTTTATGATGGGGCCGATGCCGCAGCCGTACATGATGACCTTGGTCCCCAGCGCCCGGGCTGCCTTAAGGGTGAACAGATAGAAATACAAAGATCTGGAGGATGTAATATCCTGGATCAGGCTGCCGCCTCCGTTCACAAAGAGCGTAGACCTTCTCAAAGCTCTGAAGAAGCTGAAAATATTGAATATGTAGAAGCTGCCTACGCCTTCCTTCTTTCTGGTGAGCATGGGTTTTCTGGACATTACCCAGAAAGGCATGTCGGGATCCAGCGCCCGCAGCTCAGTAAGTATGGCCTTGAGTATGGCTTCGTCGCCAGCATTGCCCTTTCCGTAGGCTCCGCAGAGCACTGCGCCTCCCCGTTTGCCCTTTCTTGCGATGCGGCGGATCACAGCCTCGTATATAGCCTGCTGATCCTTCTTCATGCGGTCCAGCGAGAACTCGCTGCTGGCCTTCCTGTACAGGTTTTCAGCCAGCTGGGAGCGGAGCTCCGGGTCCGAAGCAAGCTTAAGTATATATTTTGCAAAGCTCTCCGCATCTCCCGGCTCGAAAAGATAACCGGTTTCGCCCTGAAGTATCAGGCTGGGGATGCCGCCCACGTTGCTGGCCACAGCCGGGCAGTGTTCGTACGCGCCCTCAAGCAGCGAATACGGGAAGGTCTCGGACAGCGATGAGAGCACATTTATGTCTATGCGCCTGAAATAGGCCTTTGCATCGGAGATCCAGCCCTCGAAGCGTATCACATCCGTAAGGCCAAGGGCTTCCGCCTGAGCCTTCAGAGCCTTTTCGTCCTCGCCTATTCCTGCTATGGACAGCCGGAGGCGCTTGTCCTGTTTATATGCTATGTCGAAGGCTCTTATTACCGTGCCTATATCCTTTACAGGGTTGAGCCTGGCGGCGATGCCTATCCAGATCTCCGCCTGATCCTCCCTCACAGCTCTGGGGCTGGGATCAGCCTTTGAGAAATCCATGCCGTTGAAGATGGTGAATATCCTCTGAGGATCGAAGTGACGCTCTATAAGGGTCTCCTTCATGCGATTGGCCACTGCAACGTGAAAGTCCATGCAGCGCAGCGCAAAGGCGTTTATTAAGCCGTAGGTGTATTTCCTTAATGGCGCTCCCATGTAGTCCAGCCGGGGGTCCGAATGGACCGTGGTTATGACGGGTATGTGCCTCAGGGCTTTTATTATCACCCCGAACATGTTGGCCTTTGAGCCGTGGCAGTGTATCAGCTGAGGTCTGTATTCATCTGCCTGCTGCAGCGCAAAACGGAAGGCAGCCTTCATGCCCTCCTTTGCGTCTATGTCTGCCACATCGATACCCATCTCCCGGGCTTCCCGGGACAGGACTTCGCGTCTGAAGCTGACCAGTCTCAGTTCGTTGTCCTTAGAGAGCTCTCTGGCAAGAGACAGTATATGAGTTTTTCCTCCGCCGATGTCGCCGCCGGCGGCAAAAATCATAATGCGCATCTACTTTAACTCGTAATCGCCCTTGACCATTACATAGCAGAGTCCGCTGCAGCTGATGCCGCGGCCGTCATCTCTGGGAATTACTAGGTAGTGATTTTTAGTGATCTGGACGCCGTCTTTAAGGTCGGTGCCTGCGGTAAGGTCCGAAACGCCGCCGTTGCTGCTGGCAACTGCAGTTGCGCTGCCGGATCTTAAGATCATCTCGGTTCCTTCTTTGCCTATGAGAAGACCGCCATTGGGAACCTCCACGACAACAAAGTGCGCGGAAGCTTCCGCTGTTCCGCTCTGACCTGAGCCTGTCTGCGCATTCTCCTTAAGCTCCTCGAGATCCTTCTTAAGGCTTTCGAGTTCCTCTCTGAGAGCTTCGTTCTCCGCCTTGAGATCGTCAGCCTGTTGCTGAAGCTCATCGGTCTGAGCCTTAACATAGCTTTTTGTGACCACAGGGTCCAGCGAGCTTCCCGGGCCGCTCTCCGCGCCGGAAACGCTGCTCAGCACGCCTAAAATCCCTATCAGACAGAGGCAAAGGGTCAATGCGATGATTTTTTTCTTCATGATCTGTCTCCAATATCTGCGAACTTTTATCTTGAATAATGTATTATACAATCATAGATATTGTACTGTCAATTTAAGAACTCTTCTATATTTAGTCTTTTTTCGGAGCCAAGTCTGCTGTTCACATTTGCTGCGGTTTAGTGTAATATAGTGATTGGAAACACGCATCACATTTTTCTTTTTCAAGGAGGACAATATGGCTGACAAGAAAGAAATCATCATAAAAGCTGCGGAAAAATACCGCGAAAT
>JAFRWH010000002.1 GCA_017438085.1 Bacillota bacterium | reverse complement strand
CCTTCCGGAATGCCCTCAGCCGGATCATAATACCAGAATGCAGCATTCTTCTGAACTTCAAGTATCTCGTCCGTTACAGGGCCGAACAGGCGCTGAAAATCCTTCTCATAACAGCAGAAATAGACCCTGGGACGTCCCTGTGGGCTTGCATTGCCTCGTGTCTTATACTTCAGCCCTGTGTACTCAGGCTGCTGCGATATATTGTTTTTGCTTTCATCTTTCATATGATATCCCGCCAGGCATCATGACGATCCCTTTTATCTTACAGATCAAATACAGTATACATTGATAATATACCAATCATTATTCGGTATAAGCAACAGCTATCAGATAAAAACGGCATATGAGTCTGACCCATATGCCGTTCCATTATGCAGTTTTACGCTTTGTTCTGAGCCTCTACCAGCCTTACGCCGCCGTAGCGTTCGCGGAGCTTTGGCTTTTCGATCTTGCCTGTGGCATTGCGGGGAACATCAGCAAATATGTATTTCCTGGGCCTCTTGTAGCGGGGCAGATCCAGACAGAAGGTCTCCAGTTCATCCTCGGTAAGAGTCTGCCCTTCCTTCACCTGAACGATGGCTGCAGCGATCTCTCCGAGACGTTTGTCTGGAAGTCCGATGACTGCCACATCGTGGATCTTGGGATTGGCCGCCAGGAAGGCTTCGATCTGCACGGGGTAGAGGTTTTCGCCGCCGGAGATTATAACATCCTTCTTGCGGTCAACCAGGAAGTAGAAGCCATCTTCATCCTGCTCAGCCATGTCGCCGGTGCGCAGGAAGCCATCCTTCATCAGGACCTCGGCTGTCGCCTCCGGATTATGATAGTAGCACTTCATGACTCCGGGGCCCTTTACGCAGAGTTCACCTACTTCTCCCTGCTTTACAGTATTATAGTTTTCGTCAACTATCTTGCATTCCCAGCCAAAACCCGGCACGCCGATGGCACCCACCTTGTGTATGTTCTCCATGCCCAGATGAACGCAGCCCGGACCTGTGGATTCGGACAGACCATAATTGGTGTCGTATTTGTGGTTGGGGAAATAAGCCATCCAGCGCTTGATCAGCGAAGGCGGAACAGGCTGAGCTCCGATGTGCATGAGCCTCCACTGGGAAAGATGGTAATTTGCAGGATCGAGCTCGCCTCTGTCGAACGCTGCAAGTATATCCTGCGCCCAGGGCACCAGCAGCCAGACTATGGTGCAGCGCTCGCTTGAAACCGCATCCAGTATAGCCTGCGGCCTGTTGCCCTTCAGGATTATCGCCCGGCTTCCGGTAAACAGGGAGCCGAACCAGTGCATCTTGGCGCCGGTATGGTAAAGCGGCGGTATGCACAGGAATATATCATCATGCGTTATCTCGTGATGTTTTGCTTCCATCTTGGCGGACTGCATCAGGGCCATGTGGTCAAGCAGTATGGCCTTTGGGAAACCTGTTGTGCCGGATGAGAAGTAGATCGCAGCATCGTCAGTATCCTCCAGCAGTATCCTCGGAGACTTGGAAACGCAGTTGTTCACCTGCTCCTGATAGCTTTCGGCAAAGCTGGGCTTGTTGTCGCCCACATAGTACAGTATCATCTGGCTGGAGATCTTGGGGAATATGTCCTCAACACGGCCTATGAATTCAGGTCCGAAGAACAGCACATCCGCATCTGCCAGCTTAAGGCAGTAGTCGATCTCGTCAGCTGTATATCTGAAATTGAGGGGCACCGCAATGCCGCCCATTTTAAGTATTCCGAAGTAAATTGGCAGCCACTCCAGGCAGTTCATCAGAAGAATGGCGCATTTCTGGCCCTTCTTTATGCCTCTGTCCATCAGGAGATTTGCCACTCTATTGGCCTTTTCATCGAACACTCTCCAGCTTATCTCCCTGCGGTAAGGCAGCGAGCTGGTGGACTGTATAAGCTCATATTCTCTCCAGCTTACTCTCGGAGCCTCGGTAACTTCCGGGTTGATCTCTACGATTGCGGTCTCTCTTCCGTATAATTTGCTGTTTCTCTCCAGCAGGTCTGTAATTGGCATTTTCTTTTATCTTTTCCTTTCCCGCGACAGTTGCTTTTACGCTTTATCGCTTTCACTCGTAAAAGTATATCATCTAATTTCACTTTGTCAACAAAAAAACTCTTTACTTGCTCGCTTTAATGTGCTAAAATCGCAGGAAATAAAAACAACTCTTATAATTTCATGGAAAGGAGGCAGCTTCAGATGGCAAAGAACACCACGCAGACTCGCAGCGAAGCTCTGTATGAAGCCATACTTAACATAAAAGACGCAGAAGAATGCCGCCTTTTCTTTGAAGACCTCTGCTCCCCCACAGAGCTCAAGAGCATGGAGCAGCGTTTTGAAGTTGCCGTATGTCTGATGCAGAACATGGTCTACACAGATGTTCAGAAGAAAACCGGCACCAGCACTGCAACCGTGAGCAGAGTCAAGAGAAACATACTGGAAAACTCAAATGCCAGCGCTATGAAAGACGTTATAGCGCGCTGTGGTTTTGCTGACAGATCCTTCTTTCCCCCCGAGGGGGAATAATTTTGTTTGTCAGTAAAATATAGCTTTTATTTTCTTTCTTATCAGCTTTAACACAGAAAGGCATTTTTTATTATGGAAAATTACTATCAAAAAGATATAGAAACTGCTTCCAGGGAGCAGATAACGCAGTGGCAGAGCGAAAAACTGGTCGCTCAGGTAAAGAGGGTCTATGAAAATGTGCCCTATTACCGAAAAAAAATGGATGATCTCGAAGTAAAGCCTGAAGACATCAGAGGAATAGACGACATAGGAAAGCTCCCCTTCCTGAGCAAGGCGGACCTTAGGGATGCTTACCCCTACGGACTGCTCGGCAAGCCCCTCGACGAATGCGTTCGCATTCAGTCGACCTCCGGCACTACAGGAAAAAGAGTAATAGCCTTCTATACCCAGCACGATATCGACCTCTGGGAGGACTGCTGCGCAAGAGCTCTTGTAGCCGCAGGCGCTACCAACAAAGATGTATGCCAGGTATCCTATGGCTACGGACTGTTCACAGGCGGAGCAGGCCTCAACGGCGGAAGCCACAAGGTAGGCTGCCTTACAGTACCCATGTCATCCGGCAATACTGAAAGACAGATCATGTTCATTCAGGACCTCAATGCCACCATACTCTGCTGCACTCCTTCCTACGCCGCATATCTGGGCGAAAGCATGAAGGAGATGGGACTCGGTCCAGACGACATTCCCCTGAAGGCAGGCATCTTCGGCGCCGAAGCCTGGTCGGAAGAGATGAGGCACAGCATCGAAGAGACTCTTGGCATAAAGGCCTACGATATTTATGGCCTTACTGAGCTTTCAGGCCCGGGCGTAGCTTTCGAATGCTCCGAACAGAGCGGCATGCACATAAATGAAGACCACTTCATTGCAGAGGTCATTGACCCCGAGACCGGAGAGCACCTCCCCGACGGTCAGTACGGCGAGCTTGTCATAACCGCAGTGGATAAGGAAGCCTTCCCCATGATACGCTACCGCACAAAAGACATCGTCGCTCTTTCACATGAGCCCTGCTCCTGCGGCCGCACTCATGTGAAGATCAGCAAGCCCAAGGGACGCACAGACGACATGCTCATCATCCGCGGAGTCAATGTATTCCCCAGCCAGATCGAGACCGTACTGCTGAATCTTGGGTATACACCGAACTATCAGATCATCGTGGACAGGGTCAACAATACAGACACCTTCGAGGTGAAGGTAGAGCTTACACCGGAGATGTTCGAAGACAGCATGTCAGCCATTTCCAACCGCCAGGCAGAGATTGCCGAAGGCTTAAAGAACATGCTGGGCATCAAGGCAAAGGTCAGCCTTGTGGCGCCCAAGTCCATCATCCGCTCCGAAGGAAAGGCTGTAAGAGTCATAGACCGGAGAAAAATATAGAGACTATATATAATTTGTATCCAAAAGCTGCACGGCTTGGGGTATAATATATATGTTCCAGGCTTTAAGGCAGTTATGATATAAGGAGAATACCATGAGCGTAAAGCAGATTTCCGTATTTATTGAAAACCGTCCCGGCACTCTGATGGAGCTGTCCAAGGCTCTGTCCGACAAGGGAATAGATATGAGAGCCTTCTCCCTTGCAGAAGCCAATGATTTCGGCCTTGCAAGGATTATCGTAAGAGATGTGGACGAAGCCACAGAGGTGCTCAAGGAAGCAGGTTATGTTTCCTCCCTCAGCGAAGTCGTGGCTGTTGCGGTTCCCGATGTTTCCGGAGGACTTTTCAGAATTCTTTCCTACATCACAGAAGCGAACGTAAACGTAGAATACCTCTACTGCTTCCTCGGAGGCAGAAGCGGCAAGGCTTATGTCATCTGCAAGGTTTCCGATATTCCGGCAGCAGAAGAAAGCCTTAAGAAGCATAAAGCCCGTCTTGCCACCCAGAGCGAGCTGAGCCAACT
>JAFRWH010000063.1 GCA_017438085.1 Bacillota bacterium | reverse complement strand
TGCAGGAAGGGAAGGAATTGATTAGCGTTCTGGGCACGAGGGACGTGCTTCACATGTGCTACCGTGCGGAGCCACAAACCGCAAAAGACAAAATAAAGCAGTTCTTCAGCGGATTCGTGAAAACACCTTATAAGACGGACATCGGCACCTACACCGTAAGCGAAAGCATCTGGGAATAACAAAAACGGGCCTCCTGAGGCCCGTTTTTCATGCATATGCTCCGGATATTATCCCTGTCTCATATCCGTTACGGTATTGTCGGAACCGATATATACGTAGATCCCGCCTTTGATGTTTTCCGGATCCACTCCCTTTGCTCTGTGAGATATCTCCTTAGTCGCCTCGTAGCAGAGGTCGTAGATATAATTGCATATCTGCCACCTGAACTGATTCAGGACTTCAACGGACCCGTAAACACTTACTGCATTAGCCTGCTGCTGTTCGGTCATGGATACCAGTCCGTTTTTCTGCTCATTGTCGTCAAGGGAAAATGCTCTGTGGCAAGCTGCATTGCCTTTCATCAGGAGGTTCTGAACGTACTTGGGAAGTTCAACAGTCCTGATATTTATGAAACCCGGGTCTTTGGAATCACAGGCAATATATATGAGTTCATCCACGGGCTTGTCTTCTTCGTTCAGACCGGTAATACAGTGGGGAAGGGTAAAGAAAACATCCTCCCAGCCGCCTGCGATGCAGAGGCTGAACTGCATAAACTCGTAGGGGTGGATGGCAAGAACCAGTTCACCTTCTTTAAAGGTCTGCTTTTCGCTGCTGTTCAGCCCGCCCCATCTGGTCACTACTATAAGCTTGTTTGCGAACATGTACGCATTTGTTCCGTCAGGAATTGGGCTTTGCGCTGTATTGATTATGTCCATCAGTATCGCCTTGTCCTGGTACGATGCTTCAAGACATGTATCCTTGGCGGCAGTTTTGACCGCTTTTATTGTCAGATCTCCGATGCGCTGCTCAAAGCCCGGTTTCGGCGCAGGAGCAGCTTCTTTCTGAGTCACAGGCGCAGCGGGTGCAGGTGCAGCCTGAGGTTTGGGTTCTTCCTTTTTCTTCTTGAAAAATAACATATATAAAATCCTCCTTAAATCAGATAAGTTTGAGCTGTATGGGTCTATCCAAAGAATTCGCTGTATTCACTCTTCAGGCTGTTCAGGTATTCTTCTTTGCTGTTTGCTTTATCGAAATCTCCGTTAAGACGGTACAGGGATACCAGATCCTCCAGCGCTTTGACATACATCCTGAGTTCGCGCAGACGTTTTGTTATCTGAACTACCTTCCAAAGCTCATCGCATCCCTTTTCCATGTATTCGAGAGCTCCGTCCATATCCCATTCTTTTTTGAGCATCTCGGAATGGAGTATAAGGCTGTTTGCGTAGTCGATTGCCTTTGTGTAGTTATAGGAGGTCTGGGCGACTTCCTTTGCAAGCTCTTCGCTTATTTCCATCTGCCTGTAAGCCTTTGCCTTGTCGCCTGCATTATAGTTCATGACACTCATCTTCGCAGACAGTTGCCTGAACAGATCCCGGGCTCTGAAGGTCGGCGTCTCTTCTGCGATCTGTCTGACAGCGGCATATGCTGCAGAAAGGCTTTTTTCGGCTTCTTCCTTCATCTTGCGGCTGTTATACAGCCCTGCCAGCCTGAGATCGATCTCAGCAAGATCCAGGCGGGACTCTGCAAGTCTGTTCTGCTCTGCGATCTCCTCGGCCAGTTCTCTCGCTTTCAGACAGTCCTCTATAAAGCTTGAATTGTTGGAGCTTTCATAAACGGGATTGCGCACGCTGTCGCTCAGATATATCTGCATAAGGAGCCGTTTTGAATCCTCCGAAGGAATAAGCGATACCAGCTTTTCGGCAACTCTTCTGGTTTCATTTATCAGGGTCTCCGCGGAGAACCACCATTTCTGATCTATGTATAGCTTTATCAGTTCCTGGCAGCAGTTAAGCACGCGTACATAATATGCATATTCTTCTGAAGAGGGGACCTTGTCCATATCGAGCAGTATGTCTGCATAATGTCCTTCCTTCTCTATATCAGTATCCGGGATGATTTCATAAGTTTTGAGTATGGTCTCGTGGACTCCGGGGGCGTACTGCAGCTCAATGCAGCATTTGCCGTCCCTCAGATATGCTTCGGCAAGTTCGAGACTGGCTTTTTTCGTGTTTTCCAGCTCGCGTACGCGTTCTCTGCACAGGATAGCCCATTTCATGGCAAAGGCCCTGGCCTGTGAATACCAGCCCTGGGACATATAAAGCTTGGCTTTGAGTTCGTTCGCATTGGCAGCTGTCCTGATAGCTTCAGCACTCATTGTCTTGAACGTATCCGACAGAGGCTGCGCTATGTCGGCGACACGGTCGTATGTACTGTAGACTGTCAGATCATCCTTATCAACAGTCTGCATCCTCTGCCCCTGGAGCTCCGCAAGCCTGAACAGTTCCGGGACCAGCACTTTGTCATATTCCGCGTTTTTGGGCTTGTCCGGCCTGTTCTCGATCTTCTCGATAAGTCTTTTCTGCCAGTCTATTGCAGCGTCCAGATCCTGCGCAGTGCCGTTTCCGTACTGATACATAGCGGCAAGCTCCCTCATGGCTCCGGGTTCTCCGGCTTCAGCGGCGCTATGGATAAGGCTGAAAGCGATTCCGGCGTTTTTCTCCGTACAGATTCCGTTCAGGTATGCTATGCCCATCAGGAGATCCCGTTCCGAACTTCTTCTGACGGTTCTGCCTCCGGTCTTTTCAATGGCGTTTAGTATGGCATTGCGGATCTCTTCCGAGTTAAGTGTGGAGATGGTCGATTCGATCCCGGGGAAATACCTGGATACAAGAGCTGTCTGGGTCTGCTGCACTTCACAGGGGATAACAGGCTTGCCCAGATCTATGGCCATTGGGTATTCGACTATCTGTATGTAGTTGTTTTCTTCGGTTATGTGAGGCGTTACGGCCATCACAAAAACCGTGCTCTGCTCCAGTTCCTCTCTTATGCTGCTGTTGAAGCCCTCACCGGG
>JAFRWH010000062.1 GCA_017438085.1 Bacillota bacterium | reverse complement strand
CCCCTGAGCCACTTCCGCATTGTTCAGGACACGGGCATTCCGTGTCAACGCTCGAATATTATATAGCTGAAGCCTGTATAATGTCAAGAAAAATAAATGTTATTTTTAAAGAAAAAACGGGGCTCTTGAAAAGAGCCCCGGAGCATTTCAGTTATTAGTCGCAGCAGCTTACATCGTCGTCATCTGTAACTTCGTTGCCCAGAGTCTCGGGGATGGAAGCCAGCAGAGGCATACGGATAAGAATGTCGCAGGCGATGAATATGCCGAACATTACCACAGGACCGAAGTTGTCATAGACATGTCCTGCAATAGCAGCCATTGCAGCGGAGAAGAAGGCTGTAACGAACTTGGTGGTGCCAAGCCATACGCCCATCACCTTGGGGCTTACGATCTCTCTCTGAACTGCGCCGAACAGAGGCATTGCAATGTCATAGAAGCCGAGCAGCAGACCTGCAAGGATCAGGGTGAAGGATCCGTGTACAGGGGTGATGATCATCAGCAGGATGGCCAGCCAGTACATGGGTACCAGTACATAGAGGACCTTCTTGCGGCCGAATCTGTCAGCCAGAATACCAATAGGATAGCCAAGGATGGTGGAGGTTACTGCCTGGCAGGTTACCATTGCAGCCAGAACTGCAGGAGTAGCCAGCTTGATCTCGCCGGAATATACGGAAACATAAGGAGTTACCATAGCCATGGGAAGGCTTCCTACAGCGCCGATCAGCAGCCATTTTCTTGCATTCTTGTTGGTCCTGATGATGTCCATGCCGTCCTTGAGCGCAAAGCCGCTGCTCTTGGAACCGCCCATCTTCTCGTTGGAAAGCTTGAAGAATACCACAAAGAAGGATACAGCGGTAAAGAATGCGGAGCAGTAGAACAGAGGTCTGTAGTCGTTGGCAACAGCAAGGTTGATGTCGGTAACGTGGGAGATGTGAGTGATGACCCATGCGCCGATCATGGGGCCGACCATGCCAAGAAGGCCCGCTGCCAGAGATTCGCATACCAGCATGCCGCGGGCTCTGTCGCTGTTCTTCAGGCAGTAGCCGCAGATGATGCCGCAGCTTTGTCCGGCCAATCCGTTACCGAAATAGTAAAGCACCATGGCCAGGGCGTATACCTGCCAGTTGGGCGCAAATGCATATGCGATATAGGAAAGGAATGTAAAGATGATGCCTACGATGTAGATCTTTCTTGCGCCGTTCTTGTCGATCCAGGATCCTACGAAGGGTCCGAGTACGCCCATTACCAGCATGCCGACGGAGGTGATCCATCCCAGCTGGGACTTGGTAGCTCCGAGAGCTACGATATACAGCGAAAGATAAGGAAGTATTGTTTTGTAGCCGAGACGCTCCAGAGAAGTTCTGATAACGGTGACTTTCCAGTCAGTCATCTGAGCCTTCCAGAAGGGGACGATATTCAGGATCTCCTGAATGAAGCTCTTCTGCCGGGTCTCGGGGGTTTTGTTCTGATTTTCTGCCATTTTTCCCTCCAAAATTATTAATAACAATAGACGAAATATTATAGCAACTGAAACAGCTTAATTCAAGGAAAGTATGAAAAAAACCAAAGCCATAAGGCTCCGGTTTTTTAATAGTCTTCAGTCTAATATAAGCTATTGCTTATACAGCTTAGTCGCAGCAATCCTCGTCGTCCTCTGCCTTGACTTCGTTGCCGAGAGTCTCGGGAATGCTGGCGAACAGCGGCATACGGATCAGCAGTTCGCATGCAAGATAGATAGCAAACATCCATACGGGTCCGAGGTGGTCATATACATAACCTGCAACGATAGCCATCAGAGCAGAGAAGATAGCATTGGTGAGCTTGGTGGTGCCCAGCCATACGCCCATGACCTTGGGGTTTACGATCTCTCTCTGTACTGCGCCGAACAGGGGCTGGCCGATCTCAAGGAAACCGAAGAGCAGTCCTGCAAGGATCAGGAAGAAACCATTGTGCTTGGGAGCAAGCATCAGGATGATCAGGGAGAGCCATACCAGGGGCTGGATAACGAAGAGCACCTTCTTGCGGCCATACTTGTCAGCCAGAATACCTACGGGGTATCCCAGAATGGTGGAAGTAAGAGCCTGGCAGGTTACCATTGCAGCCAGTACAGCAGGGGTAGCAAGCTTGTGCTCTGCAGCGAATACGGACATATAGGGGATTACCATTGCCTGAGCAAGTCCGCCTACTGCGCCGATGATGATCCACTTAGCAGCACTCTTGTTGGTTCTGATGATTTCGAAGCCATCCTTAAGAGCAAAGCCGGAGGACCTGGAGGAGCCCATTTTTGCATTGGAAAGCTTGAAGAATACCACGAAGAAGGAGATCGCGGTGAAGATTGCGCTGCCCCAGAACAGAGGTCTGTAGTCGTTGGCAACAGCGGTTGCGGTGTCGGTAACACCGGAGATGTGGGTGAAGATCCAGGCACCGATCATGGGGCCGACCATGCCAAGAAGTCCTGCAGCCAGGGATTCGCATACCAGCATGCCGCGGGCTCTGTCGCTGTTCTTCAGGCAGTAGCCGCAGATGATGCCGCAGCTCTGCATGGAAAGACCGTTACCGAAGTAATAAAGCACCATTGCCACGGCATAGGTCTGCCAGTTGGGTGCCATTGCATAGGTTACATAGGAAAGGAAGGTGAAGATGATACCGATGATGTATACTTTTCTTGCACCGTTTCTGTCTATCCAGCCGCCTACGAAGGGTCCGAGTACACCCATTACCAGCATGCCGACGGAGGTGATCCATCCCAGCTGAGTCTTGCTTGCGCCCAGCGCTACGATAAACAGTGAAAGATAAGGTAAGATAAGTTTGTGACCGAGACGCTCAAGAGAAGTTCTGATTACGGTAACTTTCCAGTCGGTCATCTGCGCCTTCCAGAAAGGAACGATGTTCAGGATCTCCTGGAAGAAGGAAAGCTCCTTCTTTTCCTCGGGCTTGTTCTGATTTTCTGCCATTTGTGCCTCCAATTTTGTCTCTCATAAAAAATACGGCAGAATTCTATCAGCTTTTTCGAACGATTGCAATAGAATATTTCGAAAATTGTTAGATAGAATGCCGTATTTTGAAATGTTTTTTGTGATTGAAAGAGAGACGGCTATAAGTTTCGTTTATATTTATTAAATCGTATCAAAAATCAGAACGACTTTGAAAAGATCTCCATCTATGCTGATGTCCATGCGCCCTTTCTGCAGTTCCGTAAGGCTTCTTGCTATCGACAGTCCCAGACCGCTGCCCTCAGTGGTCCTGGACTGGTCGCCCCGTACGAAGCGTTCCATAAGTTCTTCTGAACTGATATTGAGTTCCTGCGCCGAAGTATTTCTAAAGCTTATAACTGCCTTACCATCTTTCTCCTCCAGATCAAGGTACACTCTGCTGCCCGGAAGAGAGTACTTGCAGATGTTGTTCATCAGGTTGTCGAAGATGCGCTGCATGCGGCGGCCGTCTGCCATTATCCGCACCGGATGATCCGGCTTGCTGCATACCAGATTCAGCCCTGCGTTCTCCAGGCGTTCTCTGTACTCGCCTTCCGTCTGGGAAATAAATATTCCTGCATCGCAGGGATCAAGATATACATCCAGGTTGCCGGTAGAAGCCTTTGATGCCTCCAGCAGATCCTCCAGCAGCTTTTTCAGCTTCTCCGACTGGCGGTGAAGCACGTCGGAATACTCGGAAATGCGGTTCAGGCTGTCATTCTGGAGCAGTTCGAGCTCCTCGGGAGTCTGTCCGTCAGCATCTCCGCTGCCTGCTGTTTCGCTCTCGAGCTCCGCTATGCGCCCTGTCTCCCGCCCTATACGCTCGGAATAATTGATTATTGAGGTAAGCGGGGTCTTGATATCGTGGCTCACATTGGTTATGAGCTCGGTCTTGAAACGTTCGCTCTTAAGACGCTGTTCCACAGCCAGATTGGTGCCCTGAGCGAGACGGTTGAGGTTTTCACCGTGGCTTCTGAAATCCAGCACCATGTGCCTTGTATCGACCTTGTAGCCCAGATCGCCGTTGGCCAGTGCAGTAGCACCGTTCTGCAGCTTCTTCATGCAGAGCATGCAGTAGAGCAGGATAAGGCCGCCGGCAAGATAACTGAGGAAAAGAGACCATACCAGCATGTCAGTATCCCTTCGCCAGGCCATAATGAAGCAGAACTGGATAAAGAATAAAGCAGCCACAGCTATGCAGCCCTTCATTACCAAAGGGATCCCCTTAATAAGCCTCCCTATGCCTCCGAAGAAGCCTCTTACAATACCCGTCAGAAGCCCCCAGGCGCCCTTCAGAGCCTTCCATGCAAGGCTTATGATATATTTCACCAGAGCCCAGCCTTTTACCGTCAGAAAGGCTGCTGCGCGCCACAGCAGGATCCCGATCATCCAGCAGAGCGTGCCCTTCCACCAGCCGCCAAGCTTGAATCTGGTGGAAAAGCTCATGCATACGCCGATAAAGGCCGTAAGTATGGCTCCGCAGCACAGAGATATAATGGAAAGCAGACTGAGATCGCTGAGCTGCCCCACATTCATGTTGAACATATCGTCCATTGCCCGGATCATAAAGAAGGCAAAGCAGCATATTGCCGCCGCGGCGAAAGCGATGATCAGCTCCAGAGGGATCCGGGTGCCCCAGGAGGGGCTGACTCCATCTGTTCCATCGTGATGTCCGCTGGCGGAAAGAAGGAATATGAAGCAGCCTGCCGCCAGCACTCCGAAAAGAAGTGCAAGAAGCATGGCTCCTGCCTGACTCACCGGAAAGAGCCCCTTCATATACTGTAAGAAATCCGCAGCCGGATTTTCAAATTCATATTCAAAGTCGGCGCTAAAGCCCGTAAGAGCAAATACGCACATAGCCCAGCTGCAGGCTATGCATAGTATAAATGCCGTGAATTTGGCAGCAGTGCTGCTTTTTATTGCGTTCATGTCTTTCCCCTTCTGAATGAGTATCCACCCGAAACTGCCGAATCGTTCTACATCCGGCGCTTTTCTCAGCGGCCTTCTATCTTGTATCCCTTACCCCAGACTACTTTAAGATATCTCGGCTCGGAAGGATCTATCTCCAGTTTTTCCCTCAGATGGCGTATATGCACAGCCACTGTGCTTTCAGCACCGAAGGGATCCTCCTGCCAGACCTTGCGGTAGATCTCGGAAGGCGAGAAGACCTTGCCGGGACTCTGCATCAGAAGCTTAAGGATATCGTATTCCTTAGGCGTGAGCGCCAGCTCATCGCCGTCCAGTGTTACGCTTTTAGCTTCATCATCCAGTTCGATGCCCCCTATTACGAAGCTTGTCCGAATAGGGTTTCCACCGCCCAGCTGCATATAGCGCCGCAGCTGGCTCCGCACCCTGGCTGTGACTTCCGCGGGATTGAAGGGTTTGGTGATATAATCGTCAGCGCCCACCGTAAGACCCAGTATCTTGTCCGAGTCTTCCCCTTTTGCGGTGAGCAGGATCACCGGGACATTGCTGCTTTCCCGCAGCTTTACCATGGCCGTAATGCCATCCATTTTCGGCATCATGATGTCCATAAGCACCAGATGAATGTCCTCCCGCCCTATGATCTCCAGCGCCTCCTGTCCGTTGTAAGCCTCGAAAAAGCTGTACTCCGGGCTGTTCAGATAGATCTTCAGAGCATTTACTATGTCTTTGTCGTCGTCGCAGATAAGAATGTTATACAATTGACCGCACCCCTTTTGTGCCTATATTATTGCAAAAAGCTGATTAAGAAAAAAGCTTTCAAATCCTTAAGAATTGATTAAGATGGTTCAATTTTACCACATAACGCAGAGGATGTTTCAGTGCATAAAAAAACAGGCCGAAGCCTATTTTTTTCTGAGTGCTTTAATTGTGTCAAGCAGATTTTCGTGGACCACATCCTTGGGTGTGAATTTCACCAGCCTGAATACCAGGTTCATTATTGTGCCGCCCGCAAGGAAAACGATCAGGGTACCTATGCCTATGGGCGCTCCGAGCAGCCACGCAGCAAAAGTAACTATGGCGGATACTATGATGCTTACTGTGCCATAGCCAAGCTTCTCCAGCTTTTTATTGATCATTACCATCATGGTGTCTCTGGGGCCGCAGCCGAGAGCCGCGCCCATGTAAAGAACGCTGCCGAAGGCGGAAATGATCATGCTTACAAAGAGCATCAGAAGACGCAGTATATAGCTTTCAGGCTGAGAGAAAAGGCTCAGACCCAGCCAGAAATCAGTAAACCAGCCCACGAAGAAGGCATTCAGCAGCGACCCTATGCCTATAGGCTGCCTGAACAGCAGGTCGATGGCGATTATGATATAGGAGATTGCAATATTGACCTGCCCTACGGTGACCGGGAGGTGCAGCGCAATGCCCTGATTCAGGGCGGTCCAGGAGGCAGTGCCTATGGCAGCTGCGATCTGTATTGAAGCGGACATGCCGAAGAGGCAGAGGCCCAGGAACAGACGCGGAAGTCTGAGCAGTCGGTTCTTAAGTACATCGGTATTCATAATGTGTAGATTCTACGCTTCAGCCCGCTGAATTGCAAGAGGTTTATGCCATTATGAACATAGTTCTTATTACGCTGTGCAAGCTGCAAAGATTCCAGATCTTTGTGACGATCGGGACGGTTATGGCTGTTTCATTCTCCAATAAGGCAGAGGCCATCAGCGCAAGGGCTTCGTCTGCTGTTAAGCAAGCGATCTGTTCATCTCTGCTTCGGCACGCTCGGGAACGCGCCGGGTGCCTACAGCCGGCACCCGGCTTATCGGCCCTCACTATGGCGGACCGTCCCGCCATGCCGCGCGCGACGCTCGAACATATCGTGCTTAAAGACGCAGCCTCAGCAATTGCGCTTCAGACCTCTGCCTTTATCGTTCAATACAATTATATAATCGATTACGCTGCATCTACGAGGACTTAAGACCATGAAGCATGCTTAAAACGGGTTTTCAAGTTAATGTGACAACGAGCATCATCCCCATTGTCACACGAAAATGACAGCACTTGTTCTG
>JAFRWH010000061.1 GCA_017438085.1 Bacillota bacterium | reverse complement strand
CTGAGCTTTAAGTGGGCCATGTCTCTGGAGGTGAAGATATGACCGCTGATGTAGACCACGTCGCCTACCTTGAGCTTTCTTGCGTCCTCCTCACTGATGGGAGTTGTCAGTTTATATGTAGCCATTTTCTCTCCTCCTTACAACAGTTTCTCTATGCGGCCGTCGTTCCAGAGGCGTATGCCCGCTCTTCTGGCGACCCAGCAGTGGAAGTTGATGGCAACAGGCGCGATGGCGGTGTGAGTGTGAGCTCTGTCCATTTTAACAGCCAGACAGACTGTATCTCCGCCGGTGCCGGCAGCGCCTATCTTAAGGCTGTTGATGGCATCCTTGAGCTCCTTCTCCAGCTCGTTCAGTTGGGGATCGGGGTTCTCATCGTCCCAGCGGCGGGTGCTTATAGCCTTGCGGCTCATTTTGGCGGCGATGTCCATCTGGCCGCCGATGCCGATGCCGATGCCGAAGGGAGGACAGGGCTTGCCGCCTGCGTTGAGAGCAGTCTCAACGATGAAGCGCTTGAGTCCTACCAGGTCCTTGCCAAGCTTTGCAGGGGTCATGATCTGCATTGCATTGCCAAGCTCTGCTCCGCAGCCCTTGAAGGAAATGATGAAGTCCACATACTGCTGGCCGGGGTTGTATTCGTATTCGATGTTGGGGACGCCGCGGCCGGTATTGTTTCCGGAGTTTACGCGGGTAAGCGGGTCAACGATGGAAGGCCTCAGATAGCCCTTCTTTGTAGCCTCGCCCACGGCCTCGGAAATGACTTCCTTCATATAGGTCGGGAAGTTGTCATCGCCGAAGGATACCCATGTGGTGGGGTAGCCCGGGGACTGGCAGACTGCCTTGTCCAGCTTTTTTGCGATGTCCAGATTCTCCAGCATGGAGTCCTCCATGCTCTGTGCGGTAGGATTGGTCTCCTTTGCTCTGGCCTCTTCCAGCAGGCCTTTCACATCCTCGGAGATCTCGGTCACGGCCCGTATTATGGCATCGTGCACCGCCTGCCTTGCGATTTTTTCATCCATTTTTTTCACCTCTTGAATATATAAATACAAATAATATGCCAGTTTAACTCTGATCAGTCGTACAGGCTGTTGATATCAGTCAGGCTATCCAGCATGCGGATCTTATCATAGAGCTTTTCTGCGTTTTCTTTGCCTATAACGGGAGACGCAAGCATCATGTACTTGTTTTTTGCATCTTCCCAGCTGAAGGGATTGTTGAAGTCCCCAAAGGGATAATCGGTGTATTCCTCTATTACGGATCCGTCTTTCATTGTGATGACAAGCCTGTGACCCCAGCGGTTGGAATCCTTAAGGTAGCGGTCCTCGATCTCCTGACTGAAGATGACCTCGGTCCTTTCCATAAGGGCGCGGGTTGCTGTATCCGCAAGGCTGTCTTCTGAGAATACCCGAAGTCCGTTCTCTCCGTAGAGCATGGCTGCGCAGATGCAGTACTGTATGCTGAACTTGGCGGCATAAGGGTTGGCAGGAGAACCATTGTCTGCAGTATTTATAGCCGTGCGATAGGTGTAATCCTGTATCTTTGCTATCTGTAAAGGATCTATATTATGCTTTTTCTTTATCTGCTCTACCGTATAGATGGCGGAATGAGTGTGACGGCAGCAGGCATAGGCCTTGAAAGAATTTCCGTTGATCTCGAAATAGCTGCCAAGCTTATCCGTTATCTTATCAAGATGAGGCTCTGCGGAAAGCGCATGAACGAAACCCTTCTTGTTTTCTATTATGTCTTTAGCGCCGGTGAAGCCTTCTTTTGCCAGCTCGGCGGATCTTATGCCGCAGATGGTGGCGTTGGCCACATGGAGCAGCTTGCTGTTTGTGCCGCTGGAATTGAAGGCCCAAAGCCCCGAGGACTGGGTGCCTGCGCTTCCGAATGCGTCCTGCATCTGCTCTGTGTTAAGGCCCATAAGCTTTCCGGCTGCGGCAGCAGAGCTGAAGGAGCCCACAACGCCTGTGGTGTGCCAGAAATAATAGGCTGCGGGATTAATGGCTTCGCCGAGCCTTGCCGCAGCATCGTAGCCGAGAACTATGGCCAGCAGCACGTCCTTTCCGCTTGCTCCCTGCTCCTCTCCTATGGCTATGGCAGCCGGGATGGTGATGGCGCCGGGATGCACTATCGATGCATTGTGAAGATCATCGAAGTCCTGGGCATGAACAAAAGCTGCGTTTATAGCTGCAGCGTTCATGTAGTCCCAGCTCTCCTCCCCTTTTTTCCAGAGCCTGCTCTTTCCGGGAAGGGAGTGGCGTTCAAAAACTGCTGCCAGCTTTTTTGAAGCAGCTTCCTCAGAACCTGCAATGGCCGCGCCAAAAGCGTCAAGTACCGCCATTTTGGCGTTTTCTACGGTCTTTTCGTCCAGATCCTCCCATTTTGTTCCGCAGACGAACTGCGCTAAAGCTTTTGTTTCCAAAGGGTCACCTCCGCAAAAATGCTGATAAATCATAATCCTTATGATTATATCAAAAAACACCCTTGTATAAAAGGGGGTTTAGTCAACTAAAGTATATTTATTACAGAATTCTATGCTATTCGCTTAATTCACGAAGCTTCTGAAGCGCATCCCGTATCTGTTCCACCAGCGCAGGATCAGCCTGTTCGCCCGCCCTGAATACCTCTGTGAGCTGGCATATGGGGTCGTAGAGAGGGGTAAGCTCCAGATTTCCCAGACTTCCCTTAAGGGCATGAGCCGCCTCAAAGCCCTCTTTGACATCAGCTTTTTCGACAGCATCAAAAAGCCTGTCAAAGGAAGCATCCTTTAGCATCATACCAACCATGCGCAGATAAAACTGCTCGCTGCCCATGCAGCGAACCAGACCGGCTTCAGTATCAGCGCCGAATTCCTTTAAAGCATCAATGCTCAGCATTCTTTTTCTCCTTTATAAACTTCTCAAATTCTGCCGGCGGGAGCGGCTTGGAAAAATAATAACCCTGTATCAGGAAGCAGCCCATATCCTTGAGGACCTTCACCTGTTCCGCAGTCTCAACGCCCTCAGCAATGACCGGCAGCTGCAGATAGCTTGCTATATCCAGTATCAGCTCTATCATGCGCAGGCTCTTTTTGTTCACATCCATGCTGCGGACGAACTGCATATCCATCTTTATGAAATCTATGGGCAGATTGGCCAGCATGTTCAGGGATGAATAGCCGGAACCGAAATCGTCCATTTCCATCCTGAAGCCCCTCTCCCTTAAGGCTGTTACCATGGCTACCATCTGGTCTGAGTCCTTGGTATAGGCAGACTCTGTGATCTCTATAAAGTAGCAGTCCGGAGACAGCTTTTCCTCTTCCATGAGCCCTGTAAAGTATTCCACAAAGTCCGGGGCATACATGTCTATGCGGGACACGTTCACTGAAACAGGCATCGTCACTCCGTAGCGGTCGCGCCAGTCGGCAACCTGCCTTGCAGCCTCTCTCCATACATAGCGGTCCAGCCGCTGTATAAGTCCGTTGCGCTCAAACAGAGGAATGAATACACCGGGGCTTACCATGCCAAAACGCGGATGCCTCCACCTGATGAGGGCTTCAGCGCTTGACAGCACCGGAACATCTCCCTTTACATCGAATTTTGGCTG
>JAFRWH010000060.1 GCA_017438085.1 Bacillota bacterium | reverse complement strand
GTCAAGAGTTCCATGAGATCGGTCTTTCCTATCATGCGGATCGATACGGCCGTGCCCAAAAGATAGCAAACTATATAAGCCGACACGATAAGTGGCTGCACGATTCCGCCGGCATACAGTTTAAATAACGCAAGGCAGCCTATGAGGCAACCGGTGAGGCTCAGTATCCCCTGCTCCAGGAAAAACGAACTGAACACCCGTCCTTTCCTAGCTCCGAAGCCACGCATCAGAGCGAACTCCCGGCGCCTGGAGAATGTCATGAGCCAGGAGATTATGAATCCCAGAAGAACGACCAGAAGCGATATTACCGTGGACATGACACGGCCCATAGCGATATTCCTCTTCATGTTTTCCGTAAACTTCAGAAACGCTGCATCTCTTAGAAGGAGTGTGGTACGGTTTCCCGTCACATGTCCCACACTGCTGAAATCCAGGCTGCGCAGATTTTGCCTGACGGTCTCCAGGTCTCTCGCGGATGTCAGGTGGAACCTGCATGTATGGAATACAAGGTTGTTCAGCAATTGTTCAAATTCTCTTTGAGAAAGGCCAAATGGCTTGATGTCAGAGGATGTGTCGCCTCCCGTAAGCATTCCTGCCGGAACATAGCAGCTAAGGGGCACATAGATATGCGCTTTGCTGTCGGCCTGAATATAGCTTCCTACAGCTTGTATCGATACCGGGACCTCCAGGAAATTGGTCTCTGCTACGCAGGAGAATGTGTCTCCCAGAGCTATGCCATGACTTTCCATAAAAGCCGAACTGCACACGGCGGGAATGCTCTCCTGATTTACCGCGATCTGTCCTCCCGGCGAAGCGGATCTGGCATCGATCATTGCAGCAAGGAGATATATTGGTTTGGTCTCTGTCTCCATGAGCATTGACTCATCCCAGCCATCCAGCCATGTCACGTCCGGATCCGCGTAGTAAAAATCCTTTGCAGCTGACAGTGAATTCATGGCTACCATCTTAGGCTGGGAAGCTATCCAGCTAAGCCTGCGCCATCTCCCGGATTCACCGTTACTGAAGGCAGGCATCTCCTCCGGCAGCCAGTACTGATAACAGTAGGATACGCCAATGTCATCCAGCCCGTCCACACTTTGAAGGGTTTTGACTGTATTTATATTAAGAGTCAGATCCGAATAGTAGCGTCCGTCAATGCTGACCACCATTCCGTCGATCTGAGAATTATCCAAAGCATTGTCCAGCTGCTTCTGCCAGTTCTGATACACGCCTCCCAAAACTATGACGGTCACTGTAAGGGCCATGGATACCAGCGGTACCAGAAGAGATCTCAGACCGCCGCGACCTATGGAAAGGACTGCGAAGCGCAGACCGCCACGGCTGAATACGGAGGTCTTCCCGCGAGGTACGCGGACCCTGCTTTTGCCTTTTTTACGGGTGCCTGTCCGGCTGGCCAGGCGGAGGAATATAATGCAGAACATGAGAGCCATCGCCACTATCACAAGTGCAGCCCCAAAGTTCGGCCAGATAGGTATCTTAAGGTCGAAGGCCATCTGTTTCACGATACCAAGGGAAGTCTCGCTGTACCATAGGAAGCCTTCTCCTCCCCGGCCTTCGGATGCCATCCTGGAGATCATACTTATTACAGCAGGGCGCGTGACAGTGCCTATCACCGCACCCAAAACAGCCGATACTCCGCATATCAGAAATGCCCCTGACAGGAACCACAAGGCTATCTTCCGGCGAGGAGTCCCCAGGGAAACCATTATCTTCACCGTATCGCCCTGTCTTCCCACAAAGAGGAATGCAAAGAGCAGCAATACGCCGCAGACCCCGGACGCGGAGACGATGAGCACGTTCGCAGCTGTTTTTTTGACTTCCTGAAAAGGCTCTACAGCATTGTTATATCCCTGGTCAAGCAAGGTGACCCTCACCCGGGGTGGCATGAGCTCTCTCAGAGCCTCTACCGCCTCTTCTGCCTCGCTGTTGATCAGAGAAGCCGTGCCCAGAAGATACCCGAAAAGAGGCGTATCAACGTCTTCTTTGATGACCCAGACCATGCCGTAATATTCCAGGGATTCTTCGGTAACTCCGCTCACGGTGAAGGTCTCTGTCTCATCTGTTTCTTTGAGATAATAGCGGTCTCCATCTGTACTACGGAGTCCCTTGAGGGTGAAAGTATCGCCTGGCTTGAGTCCCACGCATTCCGCCATATCGGCGCTTATGACACAGTGATCCTCATCGCCGGGATCCGGCATGTTTCCTTCTGCCAGCTGCAGTTTATTTTGCTGAAAATCATATACATCGTTCACATCGCGGCAAGGCACGACGCGCACGTAATTATTCATGATCCGGTACTGCTCTGCAGCGCTGAGGAATATCCGGGGTATGCTGTCATTTACGGTATATTCGGCATAGGGAGGATCCTTTGATTCAAAGAATGATTCCACACGGAACACGTCAAGACCGTTCATGGGATAGTCACCGATCTGCTTTGCGGTGCGGCTCGTATCCACGAAGGAACCGTTCAATACATAGTTCTT
>JAFRWH010000059.1 GCA_017438085.1 Bacillota bacterium | reverse complement strand
CAATAAAAGCCGTTTCGGAAGCCCTGAGCATGCATAAAAACACAGTGCAGTACAAGCTCAGGCGCCTGGCTGAGCAGACCTCCTATGATCCACGCAGACTTAAAGATCTCAATGCCTATATACTGGCGGTACAGTTTTACGACTATATGAAAAAGTGAACGTATTCATAAGCAAAAATGTTACATAGTACATAATCTGATTTGAATTTTTGTTATTTATAACATTGTTCATAAAAGCCGGGTGAAATTATAATTTTTATAATTTATTTCGCTCTGCTTTTTTATTTTACTTGAAGGGAGTTCATCATGAGTAAAAAGGACAATGCGCCTACTTTGGAAAAGAAAAAGTTCAAGGCGCCGCACCTGTTCACGCTGATCATGTGCCTGCTCGTCTTCGCATCGATCCTGACCTACATTATTCCGGCAGGCCAGTTTGATCTCGATGAGAAGGGCCGTGTTATCGCGGGAACATTCCACTGGGTCGAGAAGACCCCTGTAAACCTTTGGGATGCGCTTATGCAGATCCAGCCCGGTCTTGTTAAGAGCGCTGCCACTTCTCTGAACGTACTGTTCGCCGGCGGTCTTACCGCTGCTTACATCGCCAACGGCGCCATCGACAGAGTTATCAAGATGGCCATCGGCAAGCTGAAGGATAAGGGCGTAAAGGTTATGCTTCCCATCGTTATCCTGTTCATGTCCCTGCTGGGCGCATTCGCAGCTAACGACTCCTTCGCAGCATTCACCATCGTAGGCATTGTATTCGCCATGAGATTGGGACTCGACCCAATCATCGCTGTAATGGCATTCTACGGCGCTTCCTACATCGGCTTTGCAACAGGTCCCAACAAGATCAATGTTACCGCGCAGATGATCTCGGACGTAACGCTTTACTCCGGCTTCAACATGCGTATGATCATCTGGCTGATTATGACCATAATCGGTATCATCTATACTATGAGATATGCCAACAAGATCCTTGCAGATCCGTCCAAGAGCTATATGAGCCGTCCTAAGGATCAGTGGTGGGATGCGAGCCAGAGCACTGAGCTCAGCGACGACTATGTTGTGGAATTCAACATCAAGGACGTTCTTGCAGTAGTATTCTACTTCTGCCAGTTCATCTTCATCGCTTACATGGCTATCAATCATGGCTGGAGCAATGCTCACAGACTTGCTGTAATGACTGTAGTAAATATCTTCATTTCCTGCATCATGTACAGAAAGAGCCTCAGAGAATTCGGCGATGCCTTCATCAAGGGCTGCGGCACTGTAGCATTCATCTCCATACTGATTGGTCTTGCAAGTTCTATCAGCCTCATCCTCGAAGGCGGCCAGATCCTTGCCACCATCATCTACTATGTGACCATGCCTCTGGCAGGAATGGCAAAGGGCATCTCTGCTATCTTCATCTACCTCTTCAATACACTGTTCAACTTCCTGATCCCCTCCGGATCCGGCCAGGCTGCTATAGTAATGCCTCTGATGACACCTATCGGCGACCTGCTTGGTCTTGAGAGACAGGTAGTAGTAGAAGCCTTCCAGCTGGGCGACGGTCTCTCCAACCTGCTGTGGCCGACAGTAGGCGTTACCGTTGGTGCACTCTCTATCGCCAAGGTTTCCTACGACGAATGGCTTAAGTTCATCGGACCTCTGTTCCTCTACTGGACTGTTGTCGCATGCTTGATACTGTTCATACTTGCGATGGTAGGCTGGACTGGTATGGGAATTATTTAAGAATCAAATAAATAACCTGGGGCATGGCACTGCCGTGCCCCTTTTTTAAAAGCAGAGAGTATGATATAATTTTCACATTGGTTTAAAGCTGGTAATTTTTTATATTTAGTAATACCGTGATCAGAAAACTTATTGTTGCGCCGGACAGCTTCAAGGGCACCATAAGCGCTGAAAGAGTTTCAGATATAATATCAGAGGAGCTGCTTGCCGCAGATCCCCGGCTTGAAATACTCAGGATGCCTATAGCTGACGGCGGGGAGGGCAGTCTTAAAGCCATAATGTCCGTGACCGGAGGTGAATTATTTACCGAATCCGTGATCGGTCCCGGTGGTGATAATATCGATGCCAGTTATGGTATCGCAGCTGATGGAACAGCCATTATCGAGATGGCTGAAAGCAGCGGCATCACCAGGCAGAAGGAACTGCATCCCATGAGTTCAAGCACCTACGGACTTGGACAGCTGATAAAGGCGGCCCTTGATAAAGGCGCCAGGAACTTCATATTGTGCGTGGGCGGAAGCGCTACGACAGATGGAGGCTGCGGAATGGCAGCCGCTCTTGGCGCGGAATTCCTCAGCCCGGATGAAATGAAGCTTATGCCCTGCGGACAGACTCTTTCGGACATTATCCGGATAGATCTGTCATGCTTAGACAGCAGAATTGCAGAATCACATTTTACAGTCATGTGCGACGTTGAGAACCCTCTTTTCGGGCCTGACGGCGCTGCATATGTCTATGGTCCCCAGAAGGGCGCGGATCCCGAGCAGCAGGCAATACTCGATGAAGGTCTGAGTCATCTGAACGATCTGCTTATGGAAATGGGCTTCTGCGATTTCGGAAATTATCCGGGAGCAGGCGCAGCAGGCGGACTGGGTGCCGGATGTATAGCTTTTCTCGGCGCTGAGCTTAAAAAGGGCAGCGAGGAGATCTTAAGGCTTTTCGGATTTGAGGAAGAAGCTGAGAGAGCGGATCTGATAATCACCGGCGAGGGCGCTTTCGATTTCCAGAGCCTGCAGGGCAAGGTCTTTTCCGGTATCAGAAAGTATGCGGGAAATAAGCCGGTCGTGGTGATCTGCGGCATCAACAGATGCAGCGACGATACTGTATCATCCGAGGTGAGGGTTTTTGCTGCCTGTGATTATGCAAAAAAACCTGAAGACAGCATAGCAGATCCCGAAAAATACCTGCGCATGGCTGCATCAGCTGCAGCAAAATATATAACAAGCCTGTAAACAATATTACACAAAGTTATTAACATAATTAATTAAGGAGTAAACTATGGAAATCAAAAAGGAAGTCGAAGCGTTATTCTCGGTACTTGTGGAACAGCGCAGATATCTCCACACTCATCCCGAGCTCTCCAGACAGGAAACGAATACCGTTGCCTACATTCAGGAGAGACTGAAGGCTTTTGGTTTTGAAGAGATCACTGAGATCCCCGATGGCGGCGTGATCGCTTATGTAAGAGGCGGAAAGGCTCCTAAGGAAGGCAAGAAGACCATACTGCTCAGAGCAGACATAGATGCTCTTCCCGTGCTCGAGCCTGAGATGAATCTTTCCAAGCCCAGAGTATGCAGATCCGAGAACCCCGGAGTAATGCATGCCTGCGGTCATGATGGCCACACCTCCATGCTGCTTGGCGCGGCAAAGCTGCTTCTCGAGCACAAGGACGAGCTATGCGGCGATGTTCTTGTATGCTTTGAGAGAGGAGAAGAAGGCGGCGGAAATATCAATGATATCATGAAGTATTTCTTTGCCAACAATGTTAAGTATGACTGCTGCTTCGGTATGCATGTGGAGCCTGGCTATAAGGCAGGAACCTTCGGCGTAAGCCCCGGAAATGCTGACGCTGCAGGCATTGGCATCAGCTACAAGATCACATCCAAGGGCGGCCACGGCTCAAGACCTGACCTGGCAAACAATGCAGTTGACATTATGGTCGAATTCATCAATCAGATCAACCTTATCAGACTCAAGACCATCAACCCCTTCGATAACTTTACCGTAGCCATCTGCAAAGTGGCTTCCGGAACAAAGGGCAACATCATCCCCGATACTGCTGAATTCGAAGGCACTGCAAGATTCTTTAACCACGAAGCCAAGCAGAAGTTCATGGACAGGATAGAAGAGATCAGACAGGCTCTCGAGAAGCTCTATGGCTGCACTATCGAAAACCGTGTTACCAGAGTTCCCGGCAATCCTCTGCTGAACGATGAAGCTGCCGCGCTCTGCGCCAGAAGAGCTGCTGCCAAGCTCATCGGCGAAGAGAATCTGCTGCCTCAGGCAGTCACCATGGGCTCCGAAAGCTTCGGACGCTACATGGAGATCGCTCCTGGCTGCTACGGCAACCTTGGCGTTGCAAATCCCGAAGTCGGTTCCGGCGCATGGATCCACGATCCCTTCTTCGACATCGACGAAGAAGCTCTTAAGGTCGGCTGCGGAATGCACGTTGCGATGGCATTTGAATTCCTGAATAATTAATTAAAAATTTCGGCTCATTGTTTTAACGGCAATGAGCCATTTTTTGTATAATATTTTCAATATGTTATCGGATCCGTTTTTCATTGCTTTAAGGAGGGAAAACTATGGATATCAGAAAAGCAGTTGAAGATATCTTCCCGATGCTGGTAGAGCAGAGAAGATATCTGCACGAAAATCCTGAGCTTTCAGAGGTGGAGTTCAATACTCTGAAATACATTACTGAAAAGCTCAAGGGCTTTGGCATAACCGAGATCACAGAGGTCCCGGATGGGGGCATCATCGCCTATATCAGAGGTGGACAGGCTGCTGAAGGCGGAAAAAAGCTTATCATGCTGAGGGCTGATATCGACGCTCTTCCCATCGATGAACCGGATATGAACCTGAGTCAGAAGCGCAGCTGCATTTCAAAGGTCCCGGGAGTTATGCATGCCTGCGGCCATGACAGCCATACTTCCATGCTCCTCGGCGCAGGGAAAATACTGAACGAACATAAGGCCGAGCTTAAGGGCGATGTGCTTCTGTGCTTTGAAAGAGGCGAGGAGACAAGCATTCCCATCGGCAACATGGTTCAGTACTTTAAGGACAACAATATAAAATACGATATATGCTTCGGAATGCATGTAAATGCCACTTATAATACGGGAGATGTGGGAATAGGTGGAGGCAACGCTCACGCAGGGTCCATCCCCATCAAGTACAGGATCACCGGTAAGGGCGGACATGGTTCAAGAACGGATCTGGTGAACAATCCCGTGGACATCATGGCGGACATGATCAACCAGTTCAATCTTATCAAGACCAGAGATATCTCTCCCTACGACAATTTCAGCCATTCCGTATGCTATATCAAGGCAGGTAATGCTGCAAATGTAATACCGGAGACCGTAGAGTTCTACGGCACTGCAAGGTATTATACCGAGGCTTCGAAGAACATATGGCTCAAGCGCACTCACGAGATCGCTGAAGGTCTTTCGATAGTCTACGGCTGCCAGATAGAAGATCTGGCCGGTGATTCCCACAGCTACTATTCAGTTGTAAACGATTATGCAGCAGCTGATATCGCAAAAGCTGCGGCAGCAAAGCTTCTGGGTGAGGAGCATATACAGCCGCAGGTCGTAAGCATGGGCTCTGAGAGCTTTGGCCGTTACTACGAAGTCGGGCCCGGAGTTTTCATCAATCTGGGCATAACCAATCCCGAAAAGGGCACCGGCTCCTGGGTACACACTCCAAAGTTCGACATAGACGAGGATGCCATGAAGACAGGCTGCGGAATGCATGTGGCCATGGTCTATCAGTATCTGAACGGCGGATTCTAAATAGTTTTGAAACATCTTCTCTCATGTTTTGATAATCGGGGCTGCCTGATGTATAATTGCATCAGGCGGTCTCGATTTTTTGACCTGAGGAGGAAGTTATGGATAATAAAGCATTATATAATCTGGAATATGGCGTCTTTATGCTGGCCACACGCTTTGAGGAGAAGATGAACGGCTGCATAACCAATACCTGCATACAGGTTGCAAGCAATCCCACAAGGCTGGCCATTGCCTGCATCAACAGCAATTACACCTGCGATCTTATAAAGCAGAGCGGCGTTTTTACTCTTTCGATACTGGACAAAAACGTAAGCTATGCAACTATAGAGCGCTTTGGAATGCAGTCCGGAAGAGATGTTGACAAGTTCGAAGGTCTGGACAAGGGCATGGATTCCCGCTGGGTGCCTTATCTTAAGACAGAGGCTAACGCATATATAAGCTGCAATGTGGTCAGCTCGCAGGACCTCGGAAGCCACACTCTGTTTATAGGAGAGGTGGTGGACGCAGCGGTGCTCAGCAGAGAGCCCTCACTGACATATAATTATTATCACGCAAACATCAAACCAAAGCCCCAGGCTCCTGCAGCGGAAAAGCCTGTAAAAGCATGGAAGTGTAAGATCTGCGGATATGTTTACGAAGGTCCGGTGCTGCCGGCGGATTATCTCTGCCCGATCTGCGGACATCCTGCAGAGGACTTTGAGCCCGTATACGAATAAACAGCAAGATTTTACTTGACTAAAGCGCCGTTTTGGTTTAATATACTGAAAACGCAAATGCAATGAAGGTATTATGCGCTTTGGATATACCGTTACAGAGAGCTGCCGGATGGTGAAAGGCAGTACGGAACCAGAGAAGCAGTCTCGTACCGGAGCAGAGCTTCTGAAACAGCAGTAAGAGGCTACGGGAGATCCCGTTACAGATCAGCCGTTTGATGGAACGGCGCAGAGGCGGTCCCTTTTGGGGCAATACGGGTGGTACCGTGGTTTATTTGTAAATCATCCCGTAGAAACTGATTTTGGTTTCTACGGGTTTTTAATTTTTGAGAGGTCGGACATGAAAAAACTTTACATCGGAGATTACAGCCTTGCAAAGCTTGCAAAGGAAAAGGGCAGGAATCTGCTGTTCAGGGAAAAGACTGCCATAGCGGAAATGCTGGACAATGTGCTGGTGGATGCTATTGAGCTACCCGCTGTAAGCAGCCCAAGAGAGGATAATAT
>JAFRWH010000058.1 GCA_017438085.1 Bacillota bacterium | reverse complement strand
TACCTGTGGTCAGTATGCAATAGTCAAGCTGTCATCTTCACCGTTATACAGCACCGCAGTTGTTTTACCGTTCAGCAGATATGTCTTCCCGGACAAGCTGCCCTCGATAAAAGTGATCTGGAAGACAATCCCTTGAAACTCAGCAGAGAGTCTCTTAAGGTCGTTCATCATCACGTCCCAGGGCCAGACTCTGTTGCTTACATGATACATTACAGTCGGTGAGAAGCCCCGATCTTCGCAGAGCTCCTCTCCAGCCCATTCAAGCAGATTATCGCTACCGCACAGGACTTCAATCTTGCGGGCAAGGATTGCAGAAAGGTCGAAGAACGTATCGTCTTCCCTTTCCTCCGCAGTCAGAAACATTTCTTTCCAGTTCATCCAGATAATCTTTGCTTTTCTATCTGTTGAAGACATTATTGTACTCCTCTTATTCAAATAACAACATAATCATTATATTGTTGGTTTTTATTAATGTCAAATTTTCGCCTACTTCAGTTTTTTCTGTTTATGAATGAATCGCTTATTAAGCTCTTTTTTCAAATCACCGCTTTCCTTGTTGGGCCCGATTTGCATGGAAAGTATACTATTTCAATAAGATAACTACAATTCTATAATATCTGATGCAGTTATCCTACACTAATTCTTTTTGCTTTATTTCAGCATAAATTCAGTATAAAGAAAGGCAGCCCAAAACGGACTGCCTCGTTCATGCTGTAAAATCTATTGTCGAATTTGATTAGCCACGAATGGTTCTTTTCACTTCATATACTGCTTCCAGAAACGCATCCGCATGTTCGATGCTTGGATCCTTCGTATAAGCTGAAGCCGCAAGCTCAATATGCTGCCATAACCGGGCATGGTGCTGAATCAGGTTCCTGTACCTCGTATAATCTGCAGAGTCTCTCTGATACTGCAGAAGTGCGGCTTTTTTCCCTTTTTCCCCCTGCTCGGCAGTGATCTTCCTGGCTTTGTATTCTGCATACAGATTCCTCAGTGTGAAATACAGACAGCGTTCAGGACAGTTAAGCTGTGATTTCTGAGGCAGCGAGCCCGTTTGAGCCAGCTTTGAGATTTCTTCCGTTGTCATTTTCTCCTCCCGGTTGATACGCTCGGTAACACTCCGATCTCGTCAAACACTTCCGGCAGCGCCTTATCGGCGTGGCTAGCTGTCTCTGCCGCATCCGGAGTAGGTGATAATGCCTTCCTGATTGGCAAGGAAGCACAGATTCAGCATTTCTGTCGGAGTCAGTTCTACAATCTCTTCCTCAATGCTGCCTCTGGCGGACTCGATATTATTCCACCAGATCGACCACCCGAATTTCGATGAGTCTATTTCGATGCCGCTCACGCTGTGGGATATATTACCCTCCTCATCGATATGCTCAGGGGGGATCTGATAATCCTGCCCGAGTACTTCGGAAACGGTCTCCAGTAAACGCTGTGAGGCATGGTTTTCGGCATCATGTCTTGTTATAAAGCTCCTGATGGAAACCGCTCTGTCAGAATCCTGCTCCAAATACAAATATCTTATGATGTTCATTCGTTGCTTGCCTCCTGTTTCTCCTGGTATGTATTGCCCTATAAAGGAGGACGGCATGTTTTTCAACACAGAGTTGCCGTCCTCACAATAATGGGTTAGGCTGCGCTGGGGTGAGCGGTCAGAGAGATTAATGTATCTCGCCAGGCGCTGCCTGCCATTCCGTAGATTTCTTCAATTGAACAGCAGCCATCACAGCCGTCCGGCAGTGCGGTTCGGATAATGCTCAGCGGAATATCTACGTCCCGCTCCAGCTGAATGCCAAACACGCTGCCGCCTCCGCCCCAAGGGTCATAAAGGCCTGTTAATGTGCTCTTTTCGATTCTGATTGATGCTGCGTTCCCGTTGTTGTTACACATATAATCTGCGATTTCAAGAGCCTTCTCCAGAGTTGTCTCGATCAAAAAGGTCAGTACCGCCATATGGGCCGGCATGTTAATCAGCTCCTGCCCTAGCGTTTCCAGAAAGCCTGTTTTATCAAGCTCGTCCGAATAGCAGTCCAGTGCCTTCTGGAGCTCTGCTTTGCTGTAGCCCTGCGTATTTGCGAGCCAGACAATACTCGCATCATCAGATATCTCTGCTCCGCGCACTGCGTCCCAATGAGGATATACTGCATTCTCAATGTAATCAT
>JAFRWH010000057.1 GCA_017438085.1 Bacillota bacterium | reverse complement strand
ATGGCCAGAAGCTCATCCACGGTAAGCTTTTTAAGGAACCACTGCAGGATTATGCAGCTCTTCTCGCCGTGCCCGATGGGAAACTGTTCGTCCACTTCGTATACTTCTTTCGTGATCCATTTGCCGGATTCATCCTTGACGTTCCTTGTTCCGGTCTTGTAGTAATGGACTTTGCACACGTCGTGGAACAGAGAGACTATGGCCACAGTTTCATCACTGATGTTTTCTTCCGGGTATCTCTCAACTATCTTTTTGAGACATCTGTAAACGTTCATTGAGTGCTCCAGCAGCCCTCCCGGGTATGATCCGTGAAATTTCGTGCTGGCGGGAGCCCGGAAAAAGTCGCTGCTGCAGATCCAGTTGAGAAGTTCCTCGATTCCTTCTCTCTTTATGCTGTTCCTGCAGATCTCAAGGAATTCCTGCTTCAGTTCTTCGATGTTTGCCATATCAGTCCCTGTCCCATCCTCTCGTGGTGGCGACGGCCTTTCTCCAGTTCTTTATCTTCTTTCTCTGTTCCTCGGCAGTGATCTTGGGCCAGAACACCTTGCCTACAGCTATATTGTCCAGAACTTCCTCCTTGGTGGACCAGTAGCCTACCGCCAGGCCTGCCAGGTACGCGGCTCCGGTGGCTGTGGTCTCGACGCAGGCCGGACGGGTGACGTTGGCCTGGATGATGTCAGCCTGCATATGCATCAGGAGGTTGTTAGCCGACGCTCCTCCGTCGACCTTAAGGGAGGACATCTTTATGCCGGAGTCGGCTTCCATGGCGGACAGCACGTCGTATGTCTGATAAGCTATGGATTCAAGCGTCGCCCTTATTATATGATACTTGTTCACGCCTCTGGTGAGTCCCACTATAGTGCCTCTCGCGTAGGGGTCCCAGTACGGGGCGCCCAGGCCGGTGAAGGCGGGGACGAGATAGCATCCGTTGGTGTCGGGCACCTTTGAAGCGAAGAATTCGGAGTCTGTTGCCGAGTCTATTATCTTCAGCTGGTCTCTAAGCCACTGTATCGCCGAGCCGGCTACGAATATGGAGCCTTCAAGAGCGTATTCGACTTTTCCGTCGATGCCCCAGGCTATTGTGGTTATAAGGCCATTCTTGGAGAACACCGGCTTCTCGCCTGTGTTCATGAGGAGGAAGCAGCCTGTGCCGTATGTGTTCTTTGCCTCTCCGGGGCTGAAGCACATCTGTCCGAACAGGGCAGCCTGCTGGTCTCCGGCGGCTCCGGCTATCTTCACGGGACCGCCGAAGAGATTCGGCGTGGTCTCTCCGTAGATGCAGCTGGAGGGCTTGACTTCCGGAAGCATGCACCCGGGAATGCCGAGTTCCTCAAGTATCTCTTCGTCCCACTTCAGGTCGACTATGTTGAACATCATCGTACGTGAGGCGTTGGAGTAGTCTGTCACATGGACAGCTCCGCCCGTCAGCCTCCAGATCAGCCAGGTCTCGACAGTGCCGAACAGCAGTTTGCCGGCTTCGGCTTTCTCACGGGCGCCGGGAATGTTCTCGAGTATCCAGCGGATCTTCGTCGCTGAAAAATAGGGGTCGATTATGAGCCCGGTCTTCATGCGGAAGGAATCAGCCAGGCCTTTGTTCATGAGCTCGTCGCAGTACGGCGCGGTCCTCCTGTCCTGCCAGACGATGGCGTTGCAGATGGGCTCTCCGGTGGTCTTGTCCCATACTATGGTGGTCTCTCTCTGGTTGATTATGCCGATCGCCGCTATGTCGGAAGCTTTTACCCCCAGTTTGGCCATGGCTTCGGAAGCGACTGCGAACTGGGTAAGCCAGATCTCCTCAGCGTCATGTTCCACCCAGCCCGGCTGAGGGAAATACTGAGTGAACTCCTTCTGTGAAACAGAGCATATCTCTCCCTTTTTGTTGAAGATTATGCATCGGTTGGATGTGGTGCCGGCGTCAAGGGCCATTACATATTCAGCCATTTCATATCTCCTGTTCAGCTATATTTCCGTTTGCAGCCGATTTTCCGCGGGAGCGGATCCTCGACTTTGATACTGCATATGCTATTGTAGCCGTTATCGCGAAGAAAATCAACTCCACCGTCACAACTGCCGCCCCTGTCTGCAGGGAAAGGGCTGTGGCGAGGAAGAATCCTATGATGAAGCAGACCGCGGAGATGACGGCGGAAAGGATCACGGTGACCTTGAAACTCTTTGTGAGCCTCATGGCAGTGAGGGGAGGGAATATCAAAATCGCCGAGATCATGATGGATCCCATCATTTTCATTCCCACCACTATGGTGAGCCCGGTAAGTACCGCCAGCAGCAGGCCGAAGACTTCTGTCTTCACGCCGGCGGCGCGGCTGAAATTGTCATCGAAGGTCACAGCGAAAATAGTCTTGTAGCTCAGGGCGAACCAGAGGATCACGACAGCCGAAAGGGCTATGGACAGTATCACGTCCTTTGTCGATATGGTGACTATGGATGAGGAGCCGAAAAGTGAAGAGCATATGTCCCCGCTGCGGCCGCCTGTGAGATTGTACAGCAGCGTGCCTATGGCCACGGCTCCCGTGGATACTATGGCGCAGGCGGAATCTCCGTTCAGTTTGCCCTCTCTTTTTGCAAGACGGAAAATGAGCACCGCCGCCGCTATTACGATGGGTATGGCGATCTCCATGGAAAAAGTTCCGCCTACCCCGGCACAGGCTCCTACCGCCACGGCAAAATAGCCTACATGGGACAGCCCGTCGCCGATCATGGAATGCCTCTTGAGCACCAGGCAGACGCCCAGGACCGAAGAGCATACGGAAACAAGTATGCCGACAACAAGGGCTTTGATTATCACGTCAAGCAGGAAAGATGACGAAAATATCTCGCTTAGCGTCATTGAACCGGTTCCTCCTCTCTGTGGTGATGGTGCATCGAATGATCCAGCTCCGCGTCATGGAGCTCATGGGCCCGGTACCCTTCCACCGTACCGAAATAGTAATGCCCCCGGCACAGGGAGAGCACATGCCGCGCCTCTTCAAGGGCGCACTGTATGTCGTGGGTCACCGATACGATCGCGCAGTGTTTTTCCTCATTTATTTTCCCTATGGTCTCATACAGTTCATGGGCTGACGCGGGATCCAGGCCGGTGGTGGGCTCATCCAGCAGAAGCAGTCTGTCGGAGGCGCACATTGCCCGGGCAAGCAGCACTTTCTGTCTCTGGCCTCCTGACAGTTCCCCTATGCATGTTTTTGACAGGCTTGATATCTTAAGCAGCTCCATCGCTTCAGCGGCCCGTTTCTTTGATTCGCGTTTCCAGCTCAGGCCGAACGAATCCCCTTTTACACATCCTGACAAAACGACTTCTTCCACCGTCGCCGGGAAGTCCCGCTGGATGGCTGTCTGCTGTGGAAGAT
>JAFRWH010000056.1 GCA_017438085.1 Bacillota bacterium | reverse complement strand
CATCTCATCCTTGAAGGGCAGCTCCAGGACCTTGTCGTACTGGCGGAGCAGCCATGTATCGGCCTTGGTTCCGGCCAGTCTCGTGCAGTGGACTCTGGACTGCTGTCCGGCGCCCACGCCTATGGCCTGTCCGTCGTAAGCGAAGCAGACGGAGTTAGACTGGGTGTATTTAAGGGTTATAAGGGAAATGATCAGGTTCTGGATGGCTTCTTCGGGGAGGTCCTTGTTCTCCGTAACGATGTTCTCCAGAAGCTGTCTGTTGATCTCGAAATTGTTGCGGCCTTGTTCGAAAACTATGCCGAAGACCTGCTTGCGTTCGCGCACCTGAGGCACATAGCCGGGGTCGATCTGTATGACGTTGTAGGCGCCGTTCTCCTTTTTCTTAAGCATCTCAAGCGCCTTAGGTTCGTAGCCGGGAGCGATGACGCCGTCGGATACCTCGCGTCTGATGATGCGGGCAGTGGTCACGTCGCAGACATCGGAGAGGGCGATCCAGTCGCCGAAGGAGGACAGACGGTCGGTGCCTCTTGCTCTTGCATAGGCGCAGGCCAGGGGGCTGTCGTCCAGTCCTTTGATGTCGTCCACGAAGCAGGCTTTCTTGAGCTTGTCGGAAAGCTTGTTGCCGAGGGCTGCGGAGGTGGGGCTTACGTGCTTGAAGCTTGCTGCGCAGGGCTTGCCTGTTGCCGCCTTGAGCTCCTTCACCAGCTGCCAGGAGTTGAGGGCATCAAGGAAATTGATGTAGCCGGGACGGCCGTTAAGTATCTGAAGGGGCAGATCGGACCCGTCTTCCATGAAGATGCGGGCAGGCTTCTGATTCGGATTGCATCCGTATTTGAGTTCAAATTCTTGCATGTCTGTCTCCTTTACTTATTGCGGTTGAACAGTCTGTTCTCTGCTTTGCCTGTCTTAAGGTCAACGAAGCGGACGTAGAGAGAGATGCCGTTGGCTTCATCCAGGTTGTCCCAGATCTGCGCGGCAAATTCGTCGATGTCATCGGGTATGGCGACGCGCTCGGGTTCTCCCTGGAAGGTGGGCAGGGGATTGCCGTTCTCCACATAGGTGTGGATGAAATGGCCCAGGCCGGGCTTTGCGGGATAGCTGAAGGTATAGCGCGCGCAGTCGGAACCTTCGGGATCTATGCTCTTAAGTATGCTCATCTGGTAGCTGAAATTGCCTTCTTCCCTGAGCACCTGTCCTTTGCTGGAGAAGGGCGCTCCTTTGAAGGTGAGCATGCCGGAGATGCGGGGAGTGAGGTTGGGAGCGTCAGGCTCGAACTGCCTTATCTCCAGAGCTTCGGAGAAGCTCTTGCCCGCGGCAAGGCCGTCGTAGATCGTGTCGGTCTGATCTCCGTTGGTCACGATAAGCTTGTTCTGATACTGTCTGATGGCAGCATATATTATAAGGCTGGGATCCTCCACCTTGGAGGCGTCGAAGGGCTCGGTAAAGACTTCGGGATCTTTTTCGCTCTTTACAGGGCTTGCCTTTTCAACAAAGACTCTGTTGCGGCTGTTGGCACTGCGTCCCATGATGAAATATGCGGCGGCAGCCTTCTTTCCGTCCGGGGTGGCGCCGATAATGATGCCCCGGCCCTGATAATCGGTCTTTTTCAGCAGCTCGGGGAGCTTGTTTACTTCGTAGATATCCATGGCTTAACTCCTTGTATAATCATGCTTTTCAGCTTATTTGCTTTTTTCTTTTGCCTCTGCCAGCTGTTTGCAGCAGAGCTCTGTGGCTTTGGGAAGCAGCTTCCATTCGGCCTGCTTCATGATGCGCAGCTGCAGCTTTTCCGGGGTGTCGTTGGGATAGACCCTGACTGCCTTCTGCAGGATTATCTCGCCCCCGTCGGGGATCTCGTTCACATAGTGGACAGTAGCCCCGGAGACCTTGACTCCCTTGGCCAGAGCTGCTTCGTGGACCTTGAGCCCGTAGAAGCCTTCGCCGCAGAAGCTCGGTATGAGAGAGGGGTGGATGTTGATCATCCTGTGATCGTAATGCTTTACGAAATCGTCGCTGAGTATGGCAAGAAAACCTGCAAGCACTATGAATTCAATGCCTGCAGCATCCAGCTGACGTATCATTTCCTCTTCCAGCGCCTGATGGTCGGTGAAGCCTTTATTTGTGATGGCAACTGCCGGGATCCCGGCCTTTTTTGCACGTTCAAGCGCATAGGCATCCTTGACATTGGACACCACAAGGGCCAGTTCCCCGTGGGGAATCTTTCCTGCAGCCTGAGCGTCTATGATGGCCTGGAGATTAGTGCCTCCGCCGCTGACCATCACTGCGTATCTGATCTTTTCAGACATGACAGTCCTTTCTGTTATCGCAGGGCATATGCCTGCAAATAATCACAAAATCAAGCCGGCCCGGACTTTGTGGATCCGTACCGGCTTGCAGCTTTAAACTATCTGTATCTTTTCTTCGGATTCGATGATCTCGCCGATGATGTAAGCGTCTTCGCCGTTCATCTGAAGTATCTGAACAGCCTTTTCAGCCTGCTCGGCAGGAACCACGATGCTCATGCCAACGCCCATGTTGTAGGTGTTGAACATGTCGCGCTCGGAGATGCCGCCTGTCTCCTGTATCAGTCTGAAGATGGGCAGCACTCTGACTGCGCTCTTCTGTATTTTTGCGCCAAGACCATCGGGAATGCTTCTTGGGATATTTTCGTAGAAGCCGCCGCCTGTGATGTGGGATATGCCCTTTACCTGAACCTCTTCCAGCAGAGCCAGAACGGGTTTTACGTAGATCTTGGTGGGTGTGAGCAGAGTCTCGCCCAGAGACTTTCCGCCAAGAGCTTCCACAGGGCTCTTAAGATCCGCATTTTCGATGTCGAATACCTTGCGGACCAGGGAGAAGCCATTGGAGTGGACGCCGGAGGAGGGCAGAGCGATTATAACATCGCCGGCCTTCATGGTCTTGTTGTCGATGATCTTCTTTCTGTCTACCACACCGGTGGAGTAGCCTGCAAGGTCGTACTCGTCTTCGGGATAGAAGCCGGGCATCTCAGCGGTTTCGCCGCCGATAAGAGCAGCCCCGGACTGAACGCAGCCTTCCGCTACGCCCTTTACGATGTCAGCGATGCGTTCAGGATAGTTCTTGCCGCAGGCAATGTAGTCCAGGAAGAACAGGGGTTTTGCGCCAACGCAGATGATGTCGTTTACGCACATGGCAACGCAGTCTATGCCTACGGTATCGTGCTTGTCCATAAGGAAAGCTATCTTGAGCTTGGTCCCCACGCCGTCAGTGCCGGACACCAGAACGGGACGCTCCATGCCGGTTACGTCGAGCTCAAAGAGGCCGCCGAAGCCGCCGATGTCAGAGCAGACGCCCGGAGTCATGGTCCTTGCAATATGGGCTTTCATGAGCTCCACTGCCTTGTATCCTGCGGTTATATCCACGCCGGCTGCAGCGTAAGCTTCGGATCTGGAATTTGTATTCATGTTCATTTTCCTCTGTTTAAAACGCGCTAAAAGCCCCGGATATCCAGGGGCTTTAATTTTATCATAAGGTGGCCTTATCTTCAAGTGCGGGAGCCGCAAAATCGGGGCGGATGCCCTGCATTTTAAAGCTCGTCAGACTCGTTCTCCCGGCCGCTCCAGCAGTAGGTGCACAGCTCGCATTCGGGAAGGCCTATAGCCTTGATCACACCCTCAAGACTCTGGTATTCCAGAGATGTGAATCCCATCATTTCGCAGATGGCCTCCTTCAGCTTTTTGCCTCTTTCGGTGCTGCCGTCGCTGTATTCGTCGATGTGCTTTACGCCTTCCTCGCCTTCCAGATCCATTATGACCCTGCGGGCGATCAGCTCCATGTCGCTCTTGGCCCTGCTGAAGTTCAGGTATTTGCACTTGAACATGATGGGCGGGCAGGCGGAGCGGATGTGAACTGACTTTGCGCCGTTGTTGTAGAGGAACTCGACAGTCTCTCTCAGCTGAGTGCCGCGGACTATGGAGTCATCCACGAAAAGCAGATTCTTGTCTTCGATGAGCTCCTTAACAGGCAGCTGCTTCATTTTCGCTATGCGGTCCCTTTCCTTCTGGTTAGGAGGAGTGAAGCTTCTCGACCAGGTGGGAGTGTACTTGATGAAAGCTCTTGCAAAGGGCTTGTGGCTCTCGTTGGCATAGCCTATGGCGTGGGGTGTGCCGCTGTCGGGGACGCCGCCAACATAGTCGATGTCCTGAGCGACGCCGTTCTTTTCGTCGGTCTGAGCCATGATGCGTCCGTTGCGGTAGCGCATAGTCTCCACGTTCACGCCTTCGTAGGTGGAGGTGGGGTAGCCGTAGTAGCTCCAGAGGAAGGCGCAGATGCGCTTCTTCTTTCCGGGCTCCACAAGGCGGGTGATGCCTTCAGGGCTTATGTCCACAACTTCTCCCGGACCCAGCTCCTGATAGTATTCGTAGCCCAGCTTTTCGGCTGCGAAATCCTCCATGGTGACGGCAAAACCATCTTCGTTCCTGCAGATGATCACGGGCAGGATGCCGTAGCGGTCTCTGGCGGCTATTATGTGACCGTCGTCTCTCAATATAAGTATGCTTGCGGTGCCTTCGATGGCCTGGTGGGCGAATTTTATGCCCTCCGCAAAGCTGTCCTTTTCGTTGATAAGGGATGCCAGAAGCTCTGTGGAATTCACTTTTCCGCCGGTCATAACATCAAAATAGCCTATGCCGGTGGCAAGATACTTGTCTATGAGCTCCTGAGCGTTGTTGATGAGGCCGGTCATGCAGATGGCATAGGTAGCAAAACCTGACCGGACCAGCAGGGGCTGGGGATCGGTATCGCTGATGCAGCCTATTGCAGATGTGGCCTTCATGTCGTGGAAGACATGGGTGAATTTGCTGCGGAAAGGATTGTCGGAAATGTTGTGTATTTCTCTCTGCAGACCTATCTCGGGATCATATGCTGCCATGCCGGCGAGCTTGGTACCCAGGTGAGAATGATAGTCTACGCCAAAAAAAACATCTCCGAGGCAGTCTCTTTTAGAGCTGACTCCGAAAAAACCTCCCATATGGACCTCCTGTTCTTATGGTCGTGATATAACGGTAAAACACGGCCGGGGAGCTTAAGCCCAGCCCGGCCGGAATCGATCTTTGTTTTAATAAACTACTTTGCGAAGAACAGCTTGGAGAGCTCCAGGGGCTGGATGTACTCGCCGTCCTTGTAAACGCGCATGTTGCCGGAAGCGATCTCGTCGATGAGCATTACCTTGCCGTCTGCGTCGTAGCCGAATTCGAACTTGATGTCGTAAAGCTCCATGCCTTTTTCTGCAAAGTCGTCAGCAACGATCTTTGTGATCTTCTGGGTCATGTCCTTCAGCTCGTCATACTGCTCGCCGGTCAT
>JAFRWH010000055.1 GCA_017438085.1 Bacillota bacterium | reverse complement strand
GTTTGCGACTTCCTCGCTGGAACCGCGGAGGCTCCCCTCGTCAGCTATGCCGTCGCCGGTGGTATCGACGTTGGGCGCTACGTCGTAGGGATAGATGCGGACTATGTTGCGCAGAGCGCTGTCGCACTGCAGGGAGAGGTATTCCTTGTAGTTGTCTACATTGAAGACCGCCTTTGCGGTGTCTACGACTCTCCACATTACCGCGATCCCGATCTCAACCGGGTTGCCCAGGCAGTCGTTGATCTTCTGGCGGCTGTTGCTCAGGGTCATGACCTTGAGGGAAATCTTATTGTTGGTGGTAGTGATCTCGGTCCCTCCGGTAAGGGCCTTTACGAATGCGTTGTTGTTTTCGCCGCTCTCGACGTCTCCGCTCTGGCTGAGCTTGGTCTTTGCGGCGGGGTTTACGCTTACGCAGAACGGGTTGACCCAGTAGAAGCCCTGCTCCTTTATGGAACCGTAGTAATTGCCGAACAGCGTCAGCACCAGAGCCTCCTGCGGTCCGATGACCTTAAGTCCGAGGAACGGGATCCATCCGACGATGAACCACAGTATTGCCAGAACTACAGCAGGGATGGACGCGAAGCCCAGATAGCCGTTGATACCGATGATGAGTACCGGGACAGCTGCCAGATAAAGCAGTGCCCAGAGGATCAGCATTGCCATGCCGTTTTTTCTGTTGCTTAAAACCTTCTCCATCATTTTATTGCCTCCTTATATATTATCGAACGAATCAAAACAAGATTTATTTGATATCATTATGATATCAAATAAATCTTGTTTGTCAATAGCTTCTATTCAATTTTTTATAAAGATCATTCCAGAGTCCCGAATGCAGCTATAGCCTCGTCAACGCTCATCTTGCCGTAGTTTACCATGAGACCTGCCAGGCGGGCCTGCAGATCTGCGGCATCCTGAAGGCCGAGCAGGCTTGGATTTATTATGCGTTCAGCATCCAGAGCTCCGAACGGCGCGTATACGTCGTCCAGGAGCATATCCTTACAGGGAGTTACCATACGCTTTATCTCTGCCATATTGTTCAGCTCCTCCGTGCTGATAAGGAAGCGCATAAACTCGTTGGCTGCAGCCAGATCAGCGCTCTCTTTGTTGACCGAGAAACCCAGAGCTATAGTATTAAGGAAATATCCTCCGTTATCAGTCGAGGGAACAGGATAAAAGCGGTATTTGAAGGGATGGGCTGAGAACGCCTCCGACTGGCTCTCGCGCTTTTCAGTGCCGGACACAGTGCTTGCGGAGCCCAGCATCATCGGTACATCACCCTCGAAGAAGCGCATTATTACGGCATTATAATCGTTTTCAAGGGCATTGCAGCTGTCGATATCTATAAAGCCTCGCCCCATAAAGTCCGCGACCAGCTCAAGAGACGGACGCAGATACTCCGCGGCAGACGGCTGCATTTCGTTAAGAGCGCGAACGGCTTCTTCATTTCCGGCCAGCCCGGCACAGAAATGCGGGTAATACAGCGAATACAAAAGGAAATTATTATTGCTGTAGCCCATTACAGGACTCTTATACCCAGCGTTCTTAAACGCCTCGCAGACCTGAATAAGCTCGGAGAAGCTGCCCGGCACCTCCAGCTTTTCCTTTTCGAAAAGATCCTCGTTGACAAGCATGCCGAACGTGGTCGTATAGATCGGAACTATCGGCGTATGCCCCTCCGAATCGGTCGAAAGAAGTCCGCTGCGGATGCACGAGAGGTCAAAGCCCAGCTGCGGATCCGAAAGATCCTCCGCCATGGCAAATACTGACTCATAGTCTGCCGACTCCATCATCCACGGGAAGGTGAAGAAAATATCGGGAGCATCCTTTCCCTGCATAACGGTGGCAAGAATCTTATTGTAATTGTCCAGAGCCGTATATTTTATCTGTATGTTCGGATAGTATTCCGCAAAACGGTTGCTGGCGTCCTCGAGCGCCTCAAAATTGCTGTAGTGCCCTGCAATGTCGACTACCGCGGCAGTTTCCTTATCAAGCGCAGGTTTAAAACCTTCTTCGGCAGGTGCCGAAGCCGTTGAACCGCAGGCTGCAGCCGTAAAAAGCATGCAGACCGCAAGCATTATACTGAGTATTTTTTGTTTCATTTTCTCTCCTCTTTGATCCGCCGGATCTCTTTTATTACAAGTTTTATATCTACAGGCTTTGCTATATGCCCGTTCATGCCGGCGGCAAGGCATTCAGCCACGTTCTCAGAGAACGCGTCAGCAGTCATAGCGATGACCGGTATTCCTGCAAGCACGGGGTCTTCGAGCTTTCTTATGGCTCTTGTCGCGTCAAGGCCGTTCATCACGGGCATCTGAATGTCCATGAATATCAGTCCGT
>JAFRWH010000054.1 GCA_017438085.1 Bacillota bacterium | reverse complement strand
TGTACAGATACGTCCAGAGCGGATACCGGCTCGTCGCAGACAATGAACTTGGGATTCAGTGCCAGTGCACGGGCGATAACTACTCTCTGACGACGTCCACCATCGAACTCATGCGGATACATATTATACATTCTCATGGACAGTCCTGTCAAGTCCATGAGCTCTTCTACCTTATCCCTGCGTTCTGCTTCTGTCTTATAGATATTGTGAAGCTTCAGAGGCTCCTCAATGATCTTTGAAATTGTAAATCTCGGGTTGAGGGATGCATACGGATCCTGGAAGATGATCTGCATCTCTCTTCTCATGTGTCTTACCTCTTCCTTATCGAAGGAGGTAAAGTCCATACCGTCGAAAATGACCTTACCTGCGGTAGGCTCATGAAGACGGAGAATGGTACGGCCAAGAGTACTCTTACCGCAGCCGGACTCGCCTACGACACCCAGAGTCTCGCCTTCGTTGATGGTAAAGTTTACGTCATCAACAGCGTGGAGCTTGGCGCCGCCTGCCACGTTAAAGTATTTTTTAAGGCCTTGAACCTCTAACATTACGCCCATGCTTTATACCTCCCGCTCAAAATCTTTTTCGTTGCCGATGGGGAACCAGCACTTGTACTGATGTTCGTCGCCCCTGACTTCGGGGGACTGGGTCTTGCAGATATCCTGGCAGTACTTGCATCTGGGATGGAAGTAGCAGCCTGTCGGGGGATCAGACATGTTAGGTGTAAGTCCGTCGATGGGGATCAGCTTGTCGCTCTCTTCATCCAGCTTGGGGATGGAGTCGAACAGACCCTTGGTGTAAGGATGTCTGGGGTTGGTGAATACATGGAATACGCTGCCGTGTTCGATTACTTCGCCGCCGTATACGATAGCTACGTTTTCGCAGGTCTCGCATACTACGCCCAGGTCGTGTGTGATCAGGATCAGACCCATCTTGAAACGCTCTCTCAGGTCCTTGATGATCTCAAGTACCTGCGCCTGAATGGTTACGTCCAGAGCGGTGGTGGGCTCGTCAGCGATCAGCAGTTCGGGGTTGCAGAGCAGTGCCATGGAAATAACTACACGCTGCTTCTGGCCGCCGGAGAACTGGTGGGGATAGTCATCGAAACGGTCTCTCTTTACGCCTACCAGCTCCATCATCTCGATAGCTCTGTCCTTAGCCTGAGCCTTGGTCATGCCTTCGTTGTGGCGCAGCAGAGCTTCTACCAGCTGCTCACCGACGGTCATGGTGGGGTTAAGAGCGGTCATAGGATCCTGGAATATCATGGATATACCGTTTCCTCTGATCTTTTCATTTACTGCTTCGCTGTTCAGAATCATGTTCTGACCCTTGAAGAGGATCTCGCCGCCGGTGATTACCGCGGGGGGATCGGGAAGGATCTGAAGAATGGCTCTTGCTGTGGTGGTCTTTCCTGCACCGGTCTCACCTACCAGACCAAGGGATTCGCCCTCGTCCAGATTGAAGGTGATGCCGTTTACAGCAAAGCATTCTTCTTCTTCTGTAATATAGTGAACGTGAAGATCTTTTACTTCAAGTAAGTGCTTATATTCTGCCATTTTTTCCTCCTTTCAGACTATACTACTTCAGCTTCGGATCCAGAGCGTCGCGCAGACCGTCGCCGAGGAAGTTGAAGGAAAGTACCAGGAGCATGATCGCAAATCCGGGATAGATGGCGATGTACGGGTCTGTTTCCAGATAAGCACTTCCTGCTTTAAGTACATTGCCCCACTCGGGGATCTGGGGCTGAATACCGATACCGAGGTAGCTCAGGGAGCTTACGGAGGTTACGGCACCGCCGATGCCCAGGGTCATTCTTACGATAGGGGGAGCCAGGGAGTTGGGCAGCATGTGCTTGAACATGATTACTCTGTCCTTTGCGCCGCAGGCTCTTGCAGCTTCTACGAATTCCTGACCGGAAAGCTGGAGGATGGAAGCACGTACAGTTCTTGCATAACCGGGGATACCGCCGAAGCTCAAAGCTATTACCATGTTGACAACGCTCGAGCCCAGAGCGGATATAATGGCTATCTGGAGCAGAATTCCAGGAATGGCCATAAATACGTCCAGTATACGCATGATCACGTTTTCAATGGTTCCGGAGTAGTAACCTGCGATGGTACCGAGTACTACGCCCAGTACCAGCGAGATGCCTACTGAGAAGAAACCTACAGACAGGGAGATACGTGCACCGAAGATTACTCTTGTAAATACGCAGCGGCCATAGTTGTCGGTTCCGAAGGGGAACTCCAGGCAGGGCTTTGTAAGAATGTGCATGTAGTCGTTGTCAGCAGCCAGGTTGTAGTCGAAGGTCATGTTTGCGCAGATGGATACGCAGATCAGGAACACTACGATGAATGCACCCAGCATAGCGGTCTTGCTCTTGAGCAGTCTCTTTACTACGTCTACCCAGCCGATAGATACGTTCTCGTCTCTGGCGAAGCACTTTGCGATTACCATAAGGCCTACTACCAGGGAGAGGATGTTTCCGTCCAGAGCGGTGAGGACGAGTATGATGCCGAAGGGCAGATATTTCTTGGGAGCTTTGTTGCCGTCAATGTTGGAGATTACAACAAGGCATATGGCGTGAACCACTACGATGCCTGCGAACAGCGCGATACCGGTATAGAAGGTATCAACAACATATTCCTTGAGCAGGTTGATGCAGGATACGATGATTACCATTACTTCTTCCAGCAGCATATAGCTTCCGAAGAGATATTCGGTATTCTTCTTCTCCTTGATCAGGTGCAGTCCGCCGATTGCTACGAAAATGTTGATGTTAACGATGGTCAGCAGCAGGATAAATCCGAATAGTCTTGTTGCTCTGTTTACCTTGCCTGTGCCGATGACCTGTTTTTCAACAAGCTTGCGGGCCAGCAGAGAGAGCAGACCTTCTACGATAAATACGCAGCCGATGATGATCATGGTGGGCTTGAATTTCAGAGTAGCTGTATCGAAGGAGAACAGCAGAAAAGCAAGACCCAGTATGCAGGATGCGCCGAAACCGAAACTCAGGGAGCTTGCCTCCGGGAAGAATCTCAGCTGGCGCGCAATGGCTTTTTTAGCCAGTTCTTTTTCTTTCTTTGTCATAACTTATCTCCTATCCTTTACTCACTCTTTACTCTTGCCTTGATACGAGGATCGATGGCCAGATAGAGCAGGTCTACGATCAGGTTAGCAATACTGATCAGGATCGATACGTATACAACGCCGCCGAGTACTGCGGGGATGTCAGGCAGGAACTGCTTGTCTACTACGTAGCTTCCCACGCCTCTGATGTTGTATACCTTCTCGGTTACGGAGGATCCGCCGAGGAGTCCGCCGTACTGCATGCCAGCGATGGTTACGATGGGAATGAGGGCATTGCCCAGAGCGTGCTTAAGGATTACTCTGCGGCTGGAAAGTCCCTTTGCCTTTGCGGTTACGATGTAGTCAGAGCTGAGTACTTCCTTCATAGCGGAACGGGTGTTTCTGGTGAGTGAACCCAGAGACAGCAGTCCCAGACCTATGGCAGGCATCAGCATTGAGATCGGAACCTCGGGGCTGTAGGAAGAAGGCAGCCAGTGAAGGTTGATGGAGAAGTTCAGTATCATCATCATGCCGATCCAGAATACAGGAACGGAAATGCCCAGCAGAGCCAGGAACATTACGATGTAGTCGAATGCGGAATTCGGATGAACAGCGGAAATGATTCCTGCGGGGATACCGAACAGCAGGGAGAGAACGAATCCGGAGGTGGCCAGCTTTACAGTGGTCGGGAATCTTCTCATGATAGCAGCCATTGCATCCTCAGCGCCCTGATAGGTCTTGCCGAGGTCGAAGGTGGCCAGTCTTCTGAACCAGGTGAACAGCTGTACAAAGTAGGGCTGATCCAGTCCGTAGGTTCTGTTGAACAGTGCTACCTGTTCGGGGGTTGCTTCGTCGCCGAGTACGTTCTGTGCAGGGTCAGAAGCGGAGAAGTGCATGATCGTAAATACTACTGCTACTACGCCGAAAGCTACGAAGATCATCATTACAAGACGGTTGAAGATGTATCTTGAGAACGGGTTGGAGTAGATCAGAAGCAGAATGTACATCGGGAAGGATGTGATAAGAGAGAGAACAAACAGAACAGGGTTGCCAAGTCCTCTTGCAAGGAACTCAACAAAGCTCTCGCCTTTTTCTTCGCCTCTTTCAGCATACAGCTCGTTGACTTTCCTTTCGATAGCTTCTTTTTCGTCGATAGCTACCTGCTTCTTCAGCTTGTCCTCGAACTTCGCGCCTGTGGCATCTTGGTTGAAGTACTTAAATTTGGTGATAAGGTGGGCTTTTGTCTGCTCTCTCAGCGCAGCAAGGGTGCCGTCTGCTTCGAGCATGGACTTCGCTTCATTATAGTAGTTCTGATATCTTGCCTTATCTTTGCCCTTCTGGGACTGATAGAGCAGGAACGCTACTATAAATGTGGGAAGTCCGAATATGATGGTCAAGACCTTCGTCATTCCCTTTCTGAAGCTGATCTTCAAAAGCTCTTCAAGTTTGTTTCTCATGCTTTGAAAATACCTCCTTAGTAGTGATAAATAATAAAATCCCGTCTTTATACTTAACGCAGTGTAGTGTCTGCTGATAAAGCCTATTTTTTGCGACGTCAAAAAAAGCGAAAACCGCTGACTAAATCTAAACTAATATAGCATTTTCATATACATTATGCAATTCACCAATGCCTAATATATTATTTTTGAATAGTGTATGGCGATATTACAAAAATGCATATTAGATTTCTGACATTTATTGCCAAAAGTTCGAAAAAACCACTTGACAAATTTCGTTTAAAGTGCTTCAAACCCTTGAAAACAAAGGGCTTTGCCAACTTATTAACAAAGAATTGTGCTACATTAATAGACTGACCGAATTACTATACAACAGCAACATCATATTTGCAATTAAATGATTGTTATAGTAGATTCCTAAGTATTGCAATAAAATGATATAATACATTTTAATTGACAAAATATATAGTTATTCCAGAAAAAGGAGCAGGCCATGATCACTGTTTTATCTGCTAAAGATATGCACGCAAGCGATGCCGCATGCATTTCGGCCGGGACCGATTCGAAAGAGCTTATGAGACGTGCCGGAAAGGCTGTTTTTGAGGCTGTTCGCGCTGAGGCAGTCAGATACGGCGATAAAGGAGCTGCCATCGTCTGCGGCAGCGGCAACAATGCCGGAGACGGCTATGTGCTTGCCCTTCGCCTTAAGGAGAACGGGATACCATGTACCATATTTCTACTTAAGGAAAAGTTCTCGGCCGACGGGCTCTATTACTTTGAAAAGTGCAGGGATGCCGGGATAGCCTGGGAGCTTTGCACCGGGGAAACAGATCTGCGCGGTTTCGGGCTCATAGCCGACTGCATCTTCGGCACCGGCTTCCGGGGAAAGCCGGAGGGCATGGCTGCAAGTATCATAGAAAAGATCAATGAAGCACGCCAAAGCGGCGCGTTTACGGTATCCGTGGACATAAACAGCGGACTGAATGCTGACACAGGCATGGGAGCAGTGGTTGCTGAGTCGGATCTTACTGTTTCGATAGGCTGCTATAAGCCCGGACATTTTCTTAACATGGCCAAGGATGTCATAAAACGGAAGCTGAATGCAGACATAGGCATTCCGCCCATCGGGGAGAGCTGCAGCCTTCTTGAAGCTTCCGATGTACGGCAGGTATTCCCCGCGCGCAGAAATCTTTCAAATAAGGGCGACTACGGATATGTGGCGCTGATAGGCGGAAGCCTTTCCTACAGCGGAGCCATAAGGCTGGCTGCAAAAGGAAATCAGGCAGCATCCGGACTGGCCGCTATGGGCAATGCCGCCATGCGTGCAGGAGCCGGAGTCGCAAGCATCGCAGCGCCTGCATCTATCTGCCCCATCATAGCCGGTTCCATACTCGAACCGACGCTGATACCTCTTGCAGAAGAAAACGGCAGTCTTAAGTTCGATCAGTCCCAGTTCGATGCCATCTGCCGCAGATACAAGCTGATAGCCTTCGGCATGGGCGCCAGCGGAGGGGAAGAAACCCTTAAAGCCGTCCGGTATCTGCTGGAAAACTGCAGCGGAACTCTCATACTCGACGCCGACGGTCTCAACGCTCTGGCAAAGCTGGAGGCTGAAGACCCCGGCCGGTACGAAGCAGGAGATGGTTCGATACGGCCTTCGGGACAGAAGCTTATACTAACGCCCCATCTTAAGGAGTTCTCAAGACTGGCGGACTGCAGCATTACCGACATTTTGGAAGATCCCATTGGCCGCACCAAAGCCCTTGCAGGGAAATTCGGCGCCATCGTGATGCAGAAAGGACCGTCCACCATCATTTCCGATGGGGAGAAGGTAATTATCACTGACCGGGGCTGCCCCGGAATGGCCACCGCAGGAAGCGGAGACGTGCTGTCCGGCATACTTGCAGCAGTCTGCTATGGAGCAGCCGCATCCGGAGACAAAGATAAGCTGCTGCTTGCTGCAGCATCGGCAGCATGGATAAACGGAGCTGCGGGAGAGCTGGCTCAGTCGAAAGGCTCTGCCGTCACCATGACCGCAGGCGATACAGCAGCAAATGTTTCAGAAGTGATCAACGGCCTGATCTCAGAATAAAAGATCCGCCGGGATATCCGGCGGAAGATGCAGTCATTCATTTATTTTTGTAATATCGAACACCAGTTCAATGTCTTCAAAACGCACTATGCGTCTGTCGGCGGGATCCGACGTCTCGGGGTGATCCGTGTCCTCGTAATGAGGCTTCATCCGGTCGTAAATGGGCTCGCCTTTTTCATTATATTCGGGCTGAGGCCTGCCGCCGCCTTTACCTTCTGGCAGCTTCGTGCCGCCGGTCCTCAGGCCTATGAGCGCAGCCTGATACTGTTTCTCTATGATCGATGGGTCCACAGTTCCCGAACCCCCGTACATGATCTCGAATTCGCCTTTTACCGCCAGCAGCTTTTCCAGCGACTCCTTCCAGTGTTTCAGTCCGTAGTTCAGGTTCTTCCTGAGGCTGAAAAATTCATCGCCGCTGAAAAGTATGCGCCCTTTTCTGTCCAGATAGCACATGGAGCCCACTGCGTGGTCTGGCACCAGTATAGCCTGAAGCTCCCGCCCCTTCAGCGGAATGATGTCTCCGTCCTTCAACGGAATTATTCTGTAGTCTTTGGGAAAGACTATGCCTGCAAAGCTGGGGAACGGCACAGTAGCCAGAGGGACCGTCGCCTCTGCCATGTAGGCAGCCTCAAAATAGCTGTTGTTCGCAGTGTGATCGAAATGATCGTGAGTATTGGCTATGCAGCGGACCGGCTTGTCGGTCAACGCCTGAACGTATTCCCTGAGATCCCCCGCTCCATAGCCGGAATCTATCACCAGGCCTTCTTCATCGCCTTCGATAAGATATGAATAATCGCCGCTGGAAAGGATGCGCCACACCCCGTCCGCCAGCTTCCAGCACTTATAATAGGGCTCGTCCATGCGGTTCAGGCTGCCGTCATCGTTTCTGATCCATGCATTGTGTTTGGCTGAAAAATCTATCATTTTCACACC
>JAFRWH010000053.1 GCA_017438085.1 Bacillota bacterium | reverse complement strand
CCCGAGATCGTATACCCTGCTCCGTCCAGCTCGCCGAAGAAATCCACGGGAGTCCAGGGTCTTCCGCTCATATCGAGATCCGCACCCAGCCTGTACTTTGCGCCCTGGTGCCGTCCAAGCTCGAAAAGCTGATCGGGCTGAGTTATAACATAATACCCACCCTGCAGCTGATCAGAAAAATCATCCGCAAAAGCCGTGCATGTAAAGGCAAATACAAACGCTGCAAGCAGCGCTGCAAAAAGCAGCGTTTTTCTGTAAAAAGACTTTTTCATATAATTGTCCCCTCCGTCGGAACAGCTGTCATCTTATATATTCTATCTTCTGCATTCTGTCCAGATCTGCATCTGTCCAGGATGCTATTGCTTTAATGTCTTCGGGCTTAGTCCGGCAGCATCCGCCTATAAAGCGGGCCCCTTCTATATACCATTCTCTTGCCATGCTGACAAAGGACTGTACTCCGCGGCCTCTGCTCCAGGTCTTTTTTATGCCATCGTAGCTTTCGCCGCTGTTGGGATAAACACAGATATCCTTATCGGTAAGGTCTTTCAGACGCCGGACGATGCCCCTGACCAGCTCCGGCGGACTGCAGTTTACCCCTATCGCAAGAAGCCCCGGAAGCTCCGTCAGCTCCTTTGCCAGCTCTTCAATGCTGTTTCCTCCGCAGGTCCTGTGTTCGGACAGAAAAGTAAAGCTGACCCAGTACCTGGCGCCCTCCTCCTCCAGCATTTCTGCGCAGGCAAGAGCCTCATCAAGTCTTGGCATAGTCTCCACCGCGAAAAGCTCTGCGCCGGCATCCTTAAGTATCTGTATGCGGGGAAGGTGAAAATCCCTGTATTCCTTAACGGAAAGCCTGTAGGACCCGGTGTATTCGCTTCCGTCTGCAAGATAAGCTCCGTAAGGTCCGATATCCCCTGCTGCCAGAGGATAAGGCCGTCCGCTGTTTCTGCCCTCAGGAAGAACAGCCCCGCCTTCTTCTGTCGGCAAGCCTTCCCACCAGGCTTTTCTGGCTTCATATACCAGATCCATAGAGCGCCTTATCAGTTTTTCAGCCTCTTCTGCGCTGTAGCCGGCCTCCATGAAGCCTCTGGTACTGCCCTGATAGCTGGCGCAGGTGACTATATCCGCCCCTGCGGCAAAGTAATCAAAGTGTATGCGCTTTATGGCTTCAGGTGCGCTGTCAAGCATCCTGGCGCTCCACAGCCTGTCCTTTACGTCGTATCCCCGCCGCTCAAGCTCAGTCCCCATGGGGCCATCCATCACGATAAGCCTCTTTTTAAGGATATTGTCAAGCTCAGCATTACCCATAACCGTGCTCCTGTTTTCTGCGCTGCGCAAGGATCATGCTAATGCGCAGATGATGACGATGAAGAAGATGACGACCCGGACGACGAAGATGCCTGCCTGTCCTTTATCATGTGCTGCAGCGTGATGAGTATGGTCACCACATAGTTTTCAAGCTCCGGACGATAAATATCTATGCAGTATTTGTCGTGCAGGGAGAACATCTTCTGACCGATGACCGCAATTATGCTTCCGTCTGCATCGTAAAGTTCGAAATTCAGACCGACTATATTGCCGCGCAGCTGCCAGCCCAGCCCCTCGATATTAGTAATATCCTTGATTATGTGGAAGAACTCGTTCGAGATCTCAAAACCGGTCCCGTCAGCCATAGTGACGAAATGGCGCTCATGCAGCGAAAAGAGCTTCCGCTCCACATGAGCCACCAGGCAGCCGTCAGCGTCGATTATGTCAGTCTTGTCGTGGATAGAAGGAAATCTGGTATTGGATTCATAGACCACGCGCTCTTCAGCATCGGTAATATCGATGTGACGATGCAGAGTGAACACCTTCGATGAAGTGAAAAGCGAATAAGCCGGTTCCCCAAACCTTTCCACATTGTTTATATTCGCCCCTTCACCGGCCTCATGAAAGCGGTGGTATTTAGATCTCAGAGCCATAAAAAACCTCCCGGTCATAATATACTGTAAAAGATATTATACACCAGGAGGGCCGCTTGGTACTATTTTATTTACTGTTTGCGAGCTTTGAGCCGGTTTCTGAAGTCCAGGACCAGCTGTCCGAGTACTCCGTAGTGGAAGATGGTGCTGCCTTCATGTATGTTGCTGAGGACCTCAAAGGCCTTCTTTTCCATAGCCTCCGGGATCCCGTAGAAAGCCTCCGCTATGGCCCCTGTCATGGCGCCTATGGTATCCGAGTCACCTCCTATGGAGATGGCCTTAAGGATAGCGTCTTCAAAGTCAGTACTCTCCAGGAAGGCCTCTATGGCCTGGGGGCAGGAGCCTTGGCAGCTGACGTCGAACTCATACCATGGACGGATCTCGTCCAGTGTAAAGTCAAGCTTATAGAACTTGTCCTCTATATACTGCCTTATCTCCTCCTTTGAGCTTCCTGTTCTTGCCAAATATATGGCAGCGGCTATGGCCTGGGCGCCCTTTATTCCCTCCGGGTGATCGTGAGTGACTTCTGCCGTCAGCTTTGCAGCGTGCAGAGTATCCTCTAAGCTGTCATACATCCAGCCTGCGGGCGATACCCTCATGCCGGAGCCGTTGCCCCAGCTGTTGTAGGGCTTCGTGTCCACATCCAGCAGCCAGTTGTAGAACCTGCCGCCGTAGCCCGCCCCTGGGAACAGGTGGCCATAATACTGCATGGAAAACACCAGTGTCTGCTTAATCTTCCTGTCGCTGTCACCCCATGAATCCATAAGAGCCCTTGCGACCGCCGCGGTCATCACCGAATCATCGGTGGGATAGCAGCCCTTGCCGAACAGCACCAGCTTATCTATATCCTTTTCGTTGTTGAATTCGTAGATCGATCCGCAGATATCTCCTATCATCGCTCCTAACATAGCGCACCTCCTTTTATTCATTGGAGCCGTTCAGACGGCTCAGTTTTATCCAGTTTATAAGTCCTATCACGGCCATTATAAGGTATATGCTCTTTTTGGTGAGATATACAGGGTCGAACCTGACTATATACATGGCTACTGCCACAAAGTCGGTTATCAGCCACCATATATACTGTTCCCTGTAGCGCAGCATCTCCAGCGTGGTCGCCGCAAGACCTATGGCCACGGTCGCGGCATCGAGCCAGGCTACATTTCCTCCCACCCGTACAAGTATATAGTGGTACAAGCAGGTGCCGGCAGCTATTATCATCGCCGTGAAT
>JAFRWH010000052.1 GCA_017438085.1 Bacillota bacterium | reverse complement strand
GCTTCGCAGTTGCAGAAGCCTCGGTATAGTTCATCAGGAAGGTGGTAACTTCCTGTCTCTGCTCTGCCCAGTCTACGAACTCAGTAGCATAGGTTTCGCCATCCGGGGTATTGGCTTTGCCGGAATCGCCGCCACATGCTGCGAGAGAGAAAAGCATGCTGAGAATCAGTAAAACAGATATTATTCTAGTTTTCATGAATATCTCCCTTCTGGAAATAACTTTTGGGCTTTCATATCGAAAGCAAATTGACTATAATGAATATACTACATAATTTTGGGAACGTCAAGGATGATGTATATTTCGCATTAATTCATGATTAAACTGAATAATTAATTATTTTATTCATATTATAGAAAGGAGAATTGTAACTATGTTTGTTAACAAGGAGCGTGCATGGGAATACACCAAGACCCTGTCCTACAGCCGCATCACCGGAAGCGAAGGTGAAAAAGAGGCCTGTGACTACTTTGTAAAGGAAGCCGAGGCTCTGGGCTTAAAGGCATATCACGAGACCTATAACCTTACCGACGCTACCATTGACAAGGTAGGACTCTGCGTCAAGGGCGGCAAGGAATACCAGGTCTGGGGCATTCCCTACTCCGGCAACACCCCTGATGAAGGGATCACCGCACCCTTCAAGTTTGTGAACACAACCGAAGAAGATGCAGATCTGGCAGATATCAAGGGCAAGATCGTGATCACTCTCGGCGCAGGCGTACGCGACAACAATCTCAAGAAGATGAAGGAAAAAGGTGCTGTTGCCTTTATAGCTATCCACGGCGGCCTCTATGACGATGAAAGGATCCACAAGGGACCGCGCATCAGAGCTCTGACCGAATCTGCGCATGTTGATATGCCGGGCGTATCCATTCACATGACAGACGCCAAGGAACTGATCACCGAACACGCAGGTGAAGAGCTGACCTTAGTTATCCAGCAGACCCCGAAGAGGCTCAAGGGCAACTATGCCGTGGCTGAGATCCCCGGAACTGAGATCCCCGAGGAAGCAGTTCTCTTCTCAGCTCACTGCGACACTGTTATCTACGCTCTGGGCAGCTGGGACAACGGTTCAGGCTGCGTTACACTGCTGGAAGCCATGCACTATTTCAAGCAGAATCCTCCCAAGAGGACCGTACGCTTCCTGTGGTGCGGCAGCGAGGAGATCGGCTCCTATGGTTCCAGGACCTACTGCGAGACCCACAAAGAAGAGCTGGAAAAGACCATTTTCGACATCAACATCGATATGCTTGGCGCTCCCATCTGCAGGAACCTCTTCTGCGCAACTGCCGATGACATAGTTCTGCACTACACCGACATGTATGCCAAGATCAAGGGCTGGCCTATGAAGAGCTATGCCGGCATGTATGCCAGCGATTCCTCCGTTCTGGCCGGATACGGCGTTCCTTCCTGCAGCTTCGGTCAGGACAGACCCAGAGGCGGCGCAGAGATCCACAACTACAGAGACGATCTGAGCCAGATGGATCCCCAGTGCCTGGCAGAATGCATCGCTTTCGTCATCGAATACAGCACAGGCATTGTCAATGCGGCAGTCAACCCCATCCCCAGGAAGTTCTCCGAAAAGATCACCAAGGATCTTGAGCGCTGGAAGGGAATGATCACCAGCCGTCCGCTGATCGCTGATGAAGAGCCCAAGGAAGAGAAAAAAGAAGAAAAAGCTGAATAATCGGACTGAATCAACGGAGGATCCACATGTTTAACGAAGAAAAATATACATATGATCTGCTGCAGAGACTGAGCTTCACTCGTTTCGGCGGCACCGAAGACGAACTGAAGGCAGCCATGCTGCTCAAGAGCGAGATCGAAGGTTTCGGCGGCAAGGCTGAGATCGAAGATTTCCAGATCCCTTCCTGGAAGATAGAAAAGGCTGCAATTTCAGTAGTTGAGCCTTATCAGGAGGAGATCGAATGCGTTGGCTGGGGCAGATCCGGCCAGCTTCCGGAAGGCGGCAAAGATCTTGAGCTCCGCTATATCGAGGTCAACTCCCCTGCAGGCTTTTACGGAAACGAGGACCTTACCGGTTGCGTAGCCATGATAGAAATGCCTATCGACTGGGACTTCTATAAAGCCCTCTACGACCGTCATGCAGAAGCCATCATACTCATCAGCAGAGACAAGTGGTATCAGACCGGGGAGACTACCGATCTGATCGGCAGACACTATAAGGCAAGCATCACTGAGATAGGCCGCATTCCGTCCTTCATGATCAGATCCGGCGCTGCAGTCAAGCTGATCAACAGCAAGGCTAAAAAGCTGCATCTTGAGCTGCGTCAGCAGGAGTTCATGAACACCTCAAGAAACGTGCTGGCAGTCATAGAAGGCACCGAGCCCGTAAAAGGCGAGGAGATCGCTATAACAGCTCACTTCGACTCTATCAGCCGCGGCACCGGCAGCTGGGACAACGGCTCCGGCTCCTGCGCCATCATGTTCATGTATCAGCACTTCCTGAAGAATCCTCCCAAGAGGACTCTCAGATTTATCTGGTGCGGCAGTGAAGAGCAGGGACTTCTGGGCTCCAGAGCATACGTAGAGATGCACCCGGACATCGTAAAGAATATCTGCTTCAACCTGAACTTCGACATGAACGGCACCGCTATCGGAACCAACAGGATACATCTGACCGGCGACAACGATCTGAAGCTGCTCTGCGAAAAGATCTGCGACGAGGCTGGCTATGCAATAGGACCCATCAGAGTTGGCGTTGCTTCCTCTGACTCCGCACCCTTCTCTCTGAACAACATCCAGTCCGTTGGCCTTGGCAGAGGCACCATGAGCGGCGAGATCCATACCAGCTACGACCTGATGCCACTGATGAGCGAAGAAAAGCTCTATATGAACGCCAAGTTCTTCTGCTTCTTTGCAGAGCGCTTTGTAAACGCAAAGATCTTCCCCGTAAAGAGAGACCTTCCCGAAAATCTGAAGAAGGAAGCAAGAAAGTACTTCCAGCTGGATCAGCTCGAAGCGCTTGCAAAGGAAAGAGCAGAGAAGTAGTCTGAAGACCGCATAGAACAGACGCATTATCTGCTGTTGATGCAAATTAAGACCCGCAGGATCACCGCCTGCGGGTCTTTTCTTCTATATATATTTAGGCCTATGATATTTTAAACATGGGGCGTTTGTCACTCTCGGAGCACCCTGTCCATCTCCAGGCTGTCGATGCGGCCTTTGATAACGCCGCCGCCATACATCAGCAGAGCGCAGACCAGAAGGTTCAGCCAGCCGACTCTGGTGGCGTTCAGCGAATTGCCTATGCCCATGCAAAGATTTGCAAAGCCCAGCAGCATTATCAGCCGGTATATCTTTTTGAAGTGATCCAGCTTGGAATCCAGATCGGAGAAGATATCGAACGATCCAAGCTCGCTCTTTCTCCTGAAGAATATCCACTTTATCATGCGGCCTATGTATTCAGCACCGGTCTCTTCCATGAAGGAGATGTAGCGGCTGTCAGCATCGTGCATTTCCAGGCGGATTATGTATTCGCCGGGTTCACACTGCACAAAATTGTATGTAGCGTAGCCTACGGAGTCCAGCGCCCAGCCGTCCATGGCCATCTCGTTGAGCCATCTTTCCTCTTTTTCGAATTCCCAGACCCAGAACCATTTATGCATTGTCATCGTGCGTGCCATCTTCTTTACCTCCCAGTACCATATCTCCGTTATTTACGAGTTCTCTGAGCCTTTCCAGTTCTCCCCTGAGGACCTCGAGCCCAAGTTCAGTTATCTGATAATTCTTTTTTCTGCTTCCATCCTCTACCGGCAGCTGTACTATCCACCGCTTGTCCACCATTGCGTTCAGGGCGCCATACAGTGTGCCTGCCGCCAGTCTTACCCGGCCATGGGAAAGAAGCTCGGCATTTTGCATGATCCCGTATCCGTGCTGAGGACTGTACAGGGAAAGCAGAATGTAGTATGTTGCTTCTGTAAGTACCAGGTTTTCTGTCATATCCTCATCCCCTTTCTATCGGGTCTCGTTGTATCGTCACTCGATATATCGTGACTATAATATATCGTCTACCGATACATTTGTCAAGGGCTTTTTAATATTAATTTCAAAAATAAAAAACGGAGACTTCTCTGTCTCCGATTTAACAGAATAAAGCCCGGCTACATGAACTGCACCGGGCTTTGTGTGATCATTTATCTGCTGGCGATGAATTCCCTGGAGAAGTCGATAAACTTCTGGGCTGCGGTGGAAAGCACTGCTTCCTTGACAGCTATGAAGGTCCTCTGGGATCTGAGCTCTGAATTGGCAACGCTGTCGTCGCTTACCAGCGGTCTGCAGAAGCAGTCTTCGTCGCTGAGAGCCTCGGCTTCACCCGTTCTGATGATAGCGCAGGCTACATTCTGCTTTGCCCACATCATGGGGTTGCTTCTGGAAGTGGAGATGCTCATGATGCGCGGAGTGATGTTTTCCCTCTGGCAGAGATCTGCTACCAGATCGTTGATGCCTCTGGAGATGGCAAGTGTTACGCCATCCAGCTCCTTCAGATTGATGAACTCCTTTTCCTTGGGGAACCAGGGGTTGTTGTTGTTGCAGTAGAGGCAGACATTTTCGGTGAGGGCAACCTGCACATCCAGGAAGGGAGGCAGTATGCCTGCATGTCTGGTAACACCGATCTCGATGATGCCTGCGCGCAGCAGCTCTATAACTTCGTGGGAGCTCTCTTCGTGGAATTCGTAGCGGATCTGGGGCTGTTCCTTCTGGAAAGCGCTCAGCAGCTCGGTCATGAACACATCTGGATATGCCTGAGTTGTGCCAAGTCTGAGCACGCCCTGGGAGCCTTCGACGTAAGCGTCGATCTCCTTATGAGATGCGTCTACCAGCGCAACTATCTCCTTGGCCTTCTTGTAAAGGATGCGGCCGGCGTCTGTGGGCTCCATCTGGCGGGAAGTTCTGATGAACAGCGTAGTCTTGTAGTCCTCCTCGAACTGCTTCAGCTGATTACTGAGAGCTGACTGAGCCACGTGCAGAGATCTTGCTGCTGCAGATAAGGTTCCTCTTTCGACGATTTCGATATAGTTGCGATAAAAATCAATATTCACGATAGTTCTCCCTTCTTATTTCAAGTCCATAGATAGTTTATATATTTATTTTGAAATGTCAAGGACTTTATTATCATATTTCGTGATAATCTTCTCTTTTCGCTATAGAAGATATAATAATAGAAAAAAGCAGCAGGAAGATATTTCGTCCTGCTGCATCTTTTGAGCATTTATTCAGCTTTTTATGTTGCCTTGCCTGAAGTTTTACTACTTCATAGCCTCTGCTGCTGCAACGCCGGCATCAAATGCCTTGATATTCATCTCGTGGAGCTTGGGAGCAAGTCTTCCGAGGACAGCTTCCTTAACGCCTTCCGGAGTGAAGCCGGGAACCAGAACGCTGATAGCGCCCAGTGCAACTACGTTTGCAGTGATAGCTCTGCCGGTAACTTCCTTAGCGATCTCGGTGATGCGCATTCTGTAGACATGCTTGACATCTGCGGGAACACTGGTTACCAGGTCGCTGTCGATGAGCAGAATGCCGTCTTCCTTGTTCATGTCGCCGGTGTAGCTGTCGCAGGCCAGCTGGCTCATAGCCAGAACGAAGTCGGGCTCAACCAGAGCGGGATAGCCGATAGCATCCTCGTCGGTGATAAGCTCGGATCTGCAGGCGCCGCCTCTTGCTTCGGGGCCGTAGGACTTCAGAAGAACGATCTCCTTGCCGCCGTTGATGCCTGCTGCCTGAGCAAGTACGTCGCCCATCAGCATCATGCCCTGTCCGCCGGTGCCGCTGAAGCGTAATTCATAATGATTCTTAGCCATTATTTGCCTCCCTGCGCCTTTACTCTCAGCGCTGCATAGTTCTCGGTATACTCGGGTCTGTCGTCTCTGTTTACAAATTCGCCGTAAACTACCTTGCCTGCCAGCTCTTCTGCGCTCATGGTCTGAGCCTTTGCTGCGGTAACAGCGATGTCAGCCCAGCGCTTCATCATGGAAGGAGCATCGCCCAGTCTGTTCAGTCTTCCGAACAGGGAAGGGCAGTCGCTCATAGCATCTACCACGGAAAGTCCCTTGTGATCCAGAGCCTTCTTGATGGTGTTCTTGAGGTGAACAGGATTGTAGGTAAGGCTTCTTGCTACATAAGTAGCGCCTGCTGCGCCGGCCAGATCGCAGATGTCGAACGGAGTATCGATGTTTCCGTACACTGTGGTCTTGGTGAGTGCGCCTGTCGGGGTGGTGGGGCTGTACTGGCCGCCGGTCATGCCGTAGTTATTGTTGTTGATGCAGACTACGGTGATGTCTATGTTTCTTCTGCAGGCGTGGATGAAGTGGTTGCCGCCGATGGAGGTGCAGTCGCCGTCGCCGGTGATCACAACTACCTTAAGGTCGGGGTTTGCCATCTTAACGCCGGTAGCGAATGCGATAGCACGGCCGTGGTTGGTGTGCAGTGCGCAGGTGTTCAGGTAGTTTACCGCACGGCTGGAGCAGCCGATACCGGAGATAACTACTGTCTTTTCAAGGGGTGTACCGGTCTCTTCCAGAGCTCTTACGATGGACTGGAGAACGATGCCGTTGCCGCAGCCGGGGCACCACATGGTCTTGAGCTTGTCAGCTCTGAAATATTTATCATATACGTGCTGCTCGGACATTTTACTTAGCCTCCTTGATTGCATTCAGGATCTTCTTTGCCTGGATAACGGTGCCGTCGCTCTGGGTGATAGCTACCAGCTTCTGCTCTCTGTCAGTGTACTGTGCAGCCACTTCGCTCAGCTGGCCAAGGTTCATTTCGCAGGTCATAACGGTCTTAGCCTGTGCGCAGAGTTCTCCGAATCTCTTTCCGGGGAACGGCCACAGGGTGATGGGCCTGAAGAGACCGACCTTGATGCCTTCTTCTCTTGCAGCGTCGAT
>JAFRWH010000051.1 GCA_017438085.1 Bacillota bacterium | reverse complement strand
GAGGTTCTCGTCATCGGAAGCGAAGATGGAATCAAAGTAGGCAAGCCCTTTGTAGAGGGTGCCTGCATCAAGGCAGATGTAGTTGAGAACGGCAAGGGAGAAAAGCTTGTCATCTTCAAGTACAAGGCCAAGAAGGATTATCGCAGAAAGCAGGGACATCGTCAGCCCTACACCAAGCTTCAGATCAAGGAGATCAGCTTCGAAGGAAAGAAAGCTGAATCTGCAGAAGCTAAGGAAGAAGGCGGAGTAAACCTGAAGAGCATGAAGAAGGCTGAGCTCATCGATTATGCCGAAAAGAACGGCATCGAGATCAATGCAAAGGCTACTAATGCTGAGATCATCGCAGCAATCGAAGCTGCCAACAAGTAAACCGTTTGGGAGGTAAATTCTATGGCAAGTAAAAAAGGTGTAGGTAGCTCTAAGAACGGTCGCGACAGCGAGTCGAAAAGACTTGGAGTAAAGAGAGCTGATGGTCAGTTCGTAAGCGCTGGCACCATCCTGGTTCGTCAGAGGGGAACTAAGATCCACCCGGGCAACAACGTAGGTATTGGTGGAGACGATACTTTATTTGCAAAGCAGGACGGCGTTGTAAAGTTCGAAAGAAAAGACAAGACCCGCAAGCAGGTAAGCGTATATTCTCAGGAAGCTTAATCCTTATCCCCTATGGTCCAGAATCATAGGGGTTTTTTCTATTTGAGAATAAGGAAACAGACATGTTTGTTGATAAAGCACAGATTTTTATAAAGTCCGGAAAGGGCGGTAACGGCGCAGTCTCTTTCAGAAGAGAGCCCTTCGTTCCGCAGGGCGGACCTGACGGCGGCAATGGAGGAAAAGGTGGAGACGTCATCCTGCTTGCAGACCGTAACCTCAGGACGCTTATGGACTTCCGCTACAAGAGAAAATATGAAGCTCAGAACGGAGAGGACGGAAGAGGCCGCCAGCAGTTCGGAAAAGACGGCGAGGACCTGATAATCAAGGTTCCCGTAGGAACTGTTGTCAAAGATGTTGACAGCGGCGCTTATATCTGCGACCTCAAGGAGGACGGACAGAGCTTTGTGGCAGCCAGAGGCGGCAAGGGAGGAAAGGGCAATGTGCTCTTTAAGAACTCCGTCAGGCAGGCGCCTAATTTCGCTGAGGCCGGCGGCGCTGCAAGGGAAAAAACTATCGAGCTGGAGCTTAAACTCATAGCCGATGTAGGACTTGTGGGCTATCCCAATGTGGGTAAATCCACCTTCCTTTCGGTATCCACAAGCGCAAACCCCAAAATAGCAAATTATCATTTTACAACCATCACCCCAAATCTGGGCGTTGTGCAGCTTTACGATGATTCATTCGTTCTTGCAGACATACCGGGCTTGATAGAGGGCGCATCTGAAGGCGCGGGTCTTGGCCTTGACTTCCTAAAGCACATCGAAAGGACCAGAGTTCTTATCCATGTGATAGATGTGTCCGGAAGCGAAGGCAGAGATCCTATCGATGACTTTGAAAAGATAAATGCGGAGCTGGCCGGTTACAGCGAGAAGCTGGCTGCAAAACCTCAGATAATCGCCGCAAACAAAATAGATATGGCTCCTGACGAAAACATCGATGCTCTAAGGGAATATGTGGAGAGCAGGGGACTCAGATTCTTTACCATGTGCGCACCAATACACGAAGGCGTGGATGATGTTCTTAAGGCGGCATATGAAGAGCTCAGGGCTCTCCCGGAAGAAGAGGAGATCATAGTTGCTTACGATCCCGTCACAGAAGAGGAGGATCCCGATTACAGAGAGATCAGAACCTATTTTGACGGTGAAAAATACATCGTCGAGGGCAAGCAGCTCAAAAAGATCTTCGATTCCACCAACTTCAACGATGCAGGTTCTCTGCGCTATCTCTACAATTTTATGCTTAAGAGAGGCGCTATAGACCAGTTAAAGGACCTTGGTCTTGAGGAAGGTGACATAATATCTGTTTTTGACTACGAATTTGAATATATAGAAGAATGAGTGTACAGGACAAACTGGACAAAATACTTCTTCGGGTGGAAAAACCCGCAAGATACATCGGCGGTGAGCCGAATTCAATTCTGAAGGAAACGGATCCTTCCATGCTGAGATGGGCTTTCTGCTTCCCGGACATGTACGAGATCGGCATGTCCTTTCTTGGCATGCAGATATTATATTTTACGCTTAATAGATCGGAGCATATCTATTGCGAAAGGGTTTTTACACCTGCCAAGGATATGCAGGCTGAGATGGAAAAGGAAGGCGTTCCTCTTTTTACTCTCGAGACCAAGACCCCGCTGAAGGAGATGGATATAATAGGCTTTACTCTTCAGTACGAGCTTTCCTATTCCAATGTGCTCCTTATGCTTAAGGAAGCCGGTATTCCATTGAGGGCAGCCGACAGGAGCGAGAACGACCCGCTGATAGTTGCCGGCGGCCCCTGCGCCTTCAATTCCGAGCCATTGGCAGAGTTTTTTGACGCTATCATGGTCGGAGACGGCGAAAATCAGATCATGGAGCTGTCAGAACTGGCCTGGAAGAGAAAAAACAGCGGTCAGAGCAAAGAAGACTACTTTAAAGAACTTGTAAATGTGCCGGGAGTATATGTTCCATCGTTCTACAAGCCGGTTTATGACGAAAAAGGCATGTTTACAGCTTTTGAGAAACTGTATGACAAAGCTCCGGACAGAGTTCTCAAATGCATAGAAAACGACATGGATGCCCTGGATTTCCCCACGGAGCACATCATACCCCTTATGGATGCGGTCTACGACAGAGCTACTGTAGAGATCTTCAGAGGCTGCACCAGGGGCTGCAGATTCTGCCAGGCCGGCATGCTGTACAGACCTGTAAGGGAACGCAGCATAGACAATATAGTGAAGCTGGCTAAAGACCAGCTGACATCAAGCGGACACGGCGAACTGTCGCTGCTTTCGCTATCCAGTTCAGACTACAGTCAGTTCAATGAACTGGCTATGACCCTGCTGGACTACTGCTCCGCTCACAATGTATCCCTTTCGCTGCCTTCACTTCGGCTGGACAACATGGGCTTTAAAGTGATGGATGCCATTCAGGGAGCGCGAAAGACAGGACTTACTTTTGCGGTTGAAGCAGGAACCCAGCGTCTGAGGGACGTTATAAACAAAAATGTCTGGGAAGAGGATATTTTCAAGGCTCTTGGCACAGCCATGGATCTGGGCTGGAACGCCGTAAAGCTC
>JAFRWH010000050.1 GCA_017438085.1 Bacillota bacterium | reverse complement strand
TCTCAGTAGGCAGCCGGGATGTTCCTTCCGGGTCTTGCAGTCCTTATCTGATCCATAAGATGCTCCGGGCTCCAGCCCCGGTATACGCTGATCCTGGGAAGAAGATTATCTCTGCAGTAAAAGCTCAGATACTGCCTCGCGCCGGAAAAAGTGAAGCACTTTTCGTAAGTTTCAGCAGCTGCCTTTGCATCCTCTGCGGAATAATGACCTCCGGGATAGGCAAAACTTAAGATCTCCTTCTTTGTAAGCTCTGCGAGCGCTGCCTTTGAATCCTCCAGTTCCTTTCTCACGGCTTCCGGGCTGAGCTGTCCGAAGTCCGTGTGGCTCATGCTGTGGGATCCGATCTCAATCAGCGGACTGGCCGCCAGCTCCTGAAGCTGAGCGGTTGTCAGATACCTTTCATTGAAATCCAGCAGCTTGGGAACAACGAAAACCGTAGCCTTGGCGCCGTATTTTTCAAGTATGGGAAGCAGCACCGTAAGGTTATCCATATAACCGTCGTCAAATGTCAGGCAGACCCGCTTCTTCAGACTCTTTCCATCAGCTTCATGGGCAAAAATGAACTCCCAGCCTGCATTCTGCAGCGCATTTATATGCTCCTCCAGCTCGGAAGGCCTGACAAACAGGCTTTCAGTATCGGTAAAGGGCTCTTCGGACACTGAATGATAACCCAGGACCACGGTTTTATGGCCTATCCGGTACATGACAAGGGCTGCAAGCAGCAATGCAAGCGCCAGCAAGCCATATGCAGTTTTCTTCAGGGCGGATCTCTTCATAAAAAAACGGCTCAGTCGGCGGTTTTTTCGTCAAAAACATAACAAAAGCGCCGAAAATATGATATTCTAAATTATAATAAATTATGCCTGAAACGGCTCTGTTCTATTTATTTTACACCAGAGACGTCGCAAGGCAAACAATAATTCATTCTAAGGAGGCATATATGTTCTCGGCTGAAAATCTTACATCCCTTGGAGTAAGGATCATCATTACGCTTCTTGTCGGATACATCGTGTCCGGAGTGGCGCAGAAGGCAGTCGGCAAGCTGCTGGAAAAGAGCAAACTGGATCCAATGCTCCACAAATTTTTCAAGACTGCTATCAAGATCGTTGTATGGGCTGCTGTTATAATGGCTATACTGGGCGCTTTGGGAATCAGCACCACCAGTGTCGTTACTGTATTTGCCGCTGCCGGCGCTGCCATCGCTCTGGCTCTGCAGGGCTCGCTCTCCAATATCGCCAGTGGTCTTCTGATCATGTTCAACAGACCCTTTGGCGCGGGCGATTATATCAGCTGCGGAGGAGCGGAAGGCAGTGTTCAGGCTATAGACCTGCTCTACACTACGATCAGGACTGCGGATAACAGGACCGTTACCATCCCCAATGGGCAGCTGACAGCCAACAGCATCACCAATTTCTCCAGGACCGACAAGCGTCGTGTGGACATGAGCGTAGGCATCTCCTATGGCTCCGATCTGAATGCCGCCATTGCTGCTCTTACCTCTCTTGGTAAGTCCCACAGCAAGGTCCTTGCAGATCCCGCACCTATGTGCGTGGTCTCCTCCTACGATGAAAGCGCCATCAGGCTGCTGTTCAGAGTATGGTGTGAGCCCGGCGATTACTGGGATGTGCTCTTCGACCTTCAGACCGCTACAAAAGGCGCTCTGGATGCAGCAGGTGTTCACATTCCCTTCCCCCAGGTGGATGTTCACATCAAAGAGAAGGCATAAAGGCTGCTTTACAGTCATTAAAGCGGATCACGGCCCTGCGGCCTGCTTTCGGGCGGGCTGCAGGGTCTTGCTATTTGGCGAAACTCTATGCTATACTAAATGGTCAAGGAGGAATATATGAGCTCAGATAACAGATCCAAAAAGATTTTGATCATAGAAGACGAAAAGTCCATTTCGGATATCATCAAGTACAATCTGGAAAAGGAAGGCTACGAGATAACTGCTGCATATGACGGCGGAGATGGCCTGGCAAAGGCGCTTGCGGGCAATTTCGACCTCATACTTCTGGATGTCATGCTTCCGGTGACCGATGGCTTTGAAGTGTGCAAAAGAGTCCGGGAGAAGAGCAATGTGCCCATCATAATGCTCACCGCCAAAGAAGAGGAAGTGGACAAGGTGCTTGGCCTGGAGCTTGGCGCCGACGATTACATCACAAAGCCCTTTGGCATGAGAGAGCTCATAGCCCGCATCAAGGCCAATATCAGAAGGGCGGATCAGATGACCGAAGAGCCGGAGCGCCCCTCTGAAACCAAGAGCTTCGGCAATCTGGAGCTGGATCTTTCCCGCTACGAGGTCAAGAAAAACGGCGAGGCTCTGGACCTTACCCTCCGCGAATTCGAACTGTTCAGATATCTTGCTGAAAGAGAAGGCAGAGTATTCTCCAGAGAGCAGCTGCTTGAAGAGGTCTGGGGCTACGAATATTACGGCGACATCCGCACCGTGGACGTTACCGTAAGGCGTCTCAGGGAGAAGCTGGAGGACGACCCCGGCGATCCCAAATACATTCTGACAAGGCGGGGCATAGGCTACTACTGCAAGAGGCCGCAGCCCTAGGGCATAGATCAAGAGGCTCAGATGAAGAAGGGCAAACACTCCAGCGTGCGCTGGAGAATAGTGCTGATCTACTTTATGCTGCTGTTTGCGGCGCTGACCATACTGGCGGTGTACCTGACCAACAGCATGAGGGCATATCAGCTGGATTCCCTAAAAGAAAATATCACCAAGACCGTAAACCAGAGCAATCTTCTGAAGTTTCTGGGTGGTTTTGCTGAGCTTGAGCCTTATTCGGAGGAAATACAGCAGAGCCTGGACGGAAGCTGGACCAGCGGCTTTTCCCAGGAGCTGTCAGTGGTGGACGAGAAGCTGCGGGTGGTGGCTTCCACCAATTCAAACCTAAAGGGCCGCAATGCGGCGGATGTGTTCGATTCGGACATAATAGTAAGCGCTCTGGTACAGGGCAGGAGCACCGAGTCGGAAAGCCAGACAGGAAGCATCTCGGTCAAGAATCTCTGCTTCCCGGTGCAGCACACGGATGTCAGCGGCAGGAGCGCATATACCGGGGCGGTCTATGTCAGGGCTGACCTTTCCAGCATAAACGCATTTCTGTCCCAGAGCCGCATGATCTTCCTTCAGGCCATGGCTCTGGCGCTGGTGATAACGGTCGTTCTGGGCTTTATGGTGGCCAGAAGCATCACCGAACCCATAAATGATGTTACAAAAACCGTCGAAAAGATGTCTCAGGGTGATTTTTCAGCCAGTATCGCAGTAAAAAGCGACGACGAGATAGGTCAGCTGGCGGAAATGTTCAATTTGATGCAGCAGAAGCTGGATCAGACCATCGCTGAGATCAATAACGAAAAAAACAAGCTGGGAACCATACTGGAATACATGGCTGACGGGCTCATAGCCATAGATCTCGACGGCAATGTGCTTCAGGTGAATCCCACAGCCAGGCACATTCTCGGGATCCCTTCGGATATACCCTCCGAGAGCCTGAAGTATTCGGAGATACTAGGGCATTTCAGCGCTGATATGGAGCTGAATGCACTTAAGGATGCCTGCAGGGACGGCAGCGGCGAGAGTCTCCTCAGGGGAGACGAATACACCTATGCAGTGCGCTTTGACCGTTTCAAGGATGAGAACGGAGAGGACGTAGGCATCATCATAATAATGCAGGATATGACAGAGCGGCAGAGGCTCGAGGACATGCAGACGGATTTCGTTGCGAACGTGTCCCACGAGCTCAAGACCCCTCTGACCAATATAAAAAGCTACACGGAGACCCTTCTGGACGGAGCGCTGGACGACCCGGACACCGCCAGGAACTTCCTGCAGATAGTGGACAGCGAGGCGGACCGCATGAACCGCCTTGTAAAGGACCTGCTGCAGCTTTCAAGAATGGACCACGGACAGGATCCGCTGTTCCTCAAGGAGAGCAATGTGATCTCCCTTGTGAACATGGCCATCATGAAGATGGAGCTCTCGGCCAGGCACAAGGGTCTGGAGATAAGGTCCCTTTACGATATCGAAGGGGACATAAGGGCTATGATGGACAGAGACCGCATGGAGCAGGTGCTTCTGAATGTGCTGTCGAACGCCATAAAATACACCAACGAAGGCTATGTGAGCATAGACGTGAAGGAGCAGTCCGGGCAGATAAAGATCATAGTGTCGGATACCGGCATCGGCATACCCGAGGCCTCCCTTTCCAGAATATTTGAAAGGTTCTACCGCGTGGACAAGGCCAGATCCCGCTCCATGGGCGGCACAGGCCTCGGACTTGCTATCACAAAGCAGATAGTGGAAGAACACAAGGGCAGCATAGAAGCTGAAAGCAGCGAAGGCAAGGGCACCACAGTGGTGATCAGCCTTCCGTCTGTCAACAGAAAAGGCATAAGGAACATAGATTAGGGACAGCTTCGGACCGGATGCGGTGTTTATCAGGGGAAACGGATGAGCAGAGTTGACGAAAAAGCGCTGAATACAAAGCCCAGCGAAAAGCAGAGCCAGAGGCGGGAGCGCCGCAGGAAGCTGCTGGAGCAGAAGGAAAAGAATACGGCGGCGAACCGCGAATACAGAAAGCGCAGGAACCGCAGGATACTGCTTGGGATCTTCATCATTATCGTGGTCGCAGCTCTTTTTATCGTGGCAATGACCGCCATGAGGATATACGAGCTCAGGGATAGCAAGGACCAGGCCCAGCAGGAGCTGGAAGCCCTTCAGAACAAGGAGGACGCCCTCCGGGAGGAGCTTAAACAGGTCGAAAGCGACGAATATATAATCGAGCAGGCGCGGTCAGTGCTTCGGATGATATTTAACGGGGAGATACTTTACGTTTTCCGCGGCAGCAAGGATGATCCTCAGGTCCAGACGCCTCCGGACGGAGCAAAACCCCAGTGAGGACGGCGGAAATGGCAGGAAAAACCTCACCCGAAAAGCTGAAGCTGCGGGAAGCAGTGATCGTAGAGGGCCGTGACGATGTGGCTGCTGTTGAAAGAGCCATCGATGCCCTGATAATACCCACTCACGGCTTTGGAATAACGCAGGAAACTCTTGATATTATAGGGAAAGCCTATCATAATCAGGGGATAGTGATATTTACGGACCCGGACAGGGCAGGAGAGAACATAAGGCGCAGGCTCACGGAGCTTTTCCCCTGGGCGAAGCAGGCTTTTCTTCCCAGGGAGCAGGCTGTAAAGTCTGGCGACATAGGCATAGAAAATGCGGCTCCAAAGGACATCAGGGAGGCGCTGCTTTTAGCAAAGGGCCCTGCGGCCGGCGGCTGCTGCTTCGGCGGCATGGGCGGACGTCTGGGCGATGAAGCTTCATCAGAGCTCCCGGCTTCCACGCCTCTTACCATGGAGGACATGGACAGACTGGGGCTTGCGGGAGGAACCGGCGCCATGGAGCGCAGAGCGGCAGTCGGCCGCGTTCTGGGCATAGGAACAGGCAATGCCAAGGCTATGCTGAAAAAGATAAACGGCTTTGGGATCTCCCGAGAAGAGCTGGAGGAAGCCGCAAGGCAGACAGAGTAAAGGGCGGAGCGTTCGCGCAAAACATAAGTCAGATACAATGAGTAAAAACCACAGGAATAACAATTCGAATCAGATAGGTGGCTACAGGGCTAAGAAGTCTCTGGGGCAGAATTTTCTTGTGGATGAAAGCGTCATCACGGATATAGCGGATGCTGCAGGCATCGACAGCGGGACTCTGGCCATAGAGATAGGCCCGGGCATGGGCGCTCTTACAAGCGAGCTGGTAAGCAGAGCCGGCAGAGTGGTGGCCATAGAGCTGGATAAGGAGCTGATCCCTATACTCAGGGCAAAGTTTTTCGACAGTTCCAATCTCGAAATAATCAACGAAGACGTGCTGAAGGTGGATATGGCATCGCTGATAGCCTCCAGAGCCTCTGAGGGGGCCTTCAGAGCGTCGAAGGTGTGCATACTGGGTAATTTGCCCTACTATATTACTACACCCATCATAATGGGGCTTCTGGAAGCCCGGCTCCCTGCCGAGAGCATCACTGTGATGGTGCAGAAAGAGGTGGCAGAGCGCATGGCGTCCGGCCCGGGCGGCAAGGACTACGGCGTGCTGAGCCTTTCGGTGGCCTACTATTCCGAATGCGGATATGTTCGGGATGTGGGACCGGAATGCTTCAGGCCTCAGCCAAAGGTGGATTCGGCGGTAGTGAAGCTGAAGCTTCTTAAGGAGCCTCCGGTTCAGGTCCGTTCAGCTGAAATGCTGTTCCGGACTATAAAAGCGGGTTTTGGCCAGAGGCGCAAGACCCTTTCCAATTCTCTCGAGGGAGGAGGATTGCCCAGAGATTCCATCTCTACGGCGCTGAGGGCGGCGGAAATAGACCCGAAGAGAAGAGCAGAGACTCTGAGCCTGGCGGAATTCGCAAGGCTTTCGGATGCTCTGATGGACGCAGGAGCAAGATAGGCTCCGGCCGCAACTGCGGCATCACTAATGCAGATCAGTCAGGCCTTATGGCCTTTTAGGAGGGAATCATGCTAGATATCAGATTTGTCAGAAATAACCCTGACATAGTCAAAGAAAACATTAAAAAGAAATTTCAGGACGAAAAACTGCCTCTGGTGGACGAGATAATCGCAATGGACGAAGAGGTCCGCGCAGCCAAGACCCGCGGCGACGCGCTCAGGGCTGCCAGAAACAATCTTTCCAAGCAGATCGGCGGACTCATGAAGGCCGGCAAGAAGGAAGAGGCAGAGGAGATCAAGAAGCAAGTCAATGAAATGGCTGACGAGCTGACCGCTCTGGAGGAAAAGGAAGAAAGACTGGGCGAGGAGATAAAGACACGCATGATGGTCATTCCCCAGATCATCGATCCTTCCGTTCCCATCGGACCCGATGACAGCCATAATGTTGAAATAGAAAAGTTCGGAGATCCCGTGGTCCCCGAGTGGGAAGTTCCTTACCATGTTGACATCATGGAGAGCTTCAACGGCATAGATCTGGACAGCGCACGCCGCACCTCCGGAAACGGTTTCTATTATCTTAAGGGAGATATCGCAAGGCTCCACAGCTCCATCCTGTCCTATGCGAGGGACTTCATGATCAACCGCGGCTTTGAATATTACATCCCGCCTTACATGATCCACGGCGATGTGGTAAAGGGCGTAATGAGCTTTGCCGAGATGGAGAACATGATGTACAAGATCGAGGGCGAGGACCTGTATCTTATCGGTACTTCCGAGCATTCCATGATCGGTAAGTTCATCGGCCAGATGCTGGAAAAGTCCGAGCTGCCTCAGACCCTTACAAGCTTCAGCCCATGCTTCCGCAAGGAAGTCGGCGCTCACGGTATCGAGGAGCGCGGCGTGTACCGCATCCACCAGTTCGAAAAGCAGGAGATGGTCGTAGTCTGCGAGCCGGAGGATTCTCCCATGTGGTTCGACAAGCTCTGGCAGAACACCGTGGACTTCTTCAGAAGCCTGGATATCCCTGTAAGAACCCTGGAGTGCTGCTCCGGAGACCTGGCAGATCTTAAGGTGAAGTCCCTGGACGTTGAAGCCTGGAGCCCCAGACAGCAGAAGTACTTCGAAGTAGGAAGCTGCTCCAACCTGACTGATAACCAGGCCAGAAGACTGGGAATCAGAATCAAAGGAGAAAAGGGCAATTAC
>JAFRWH010000049.1 GCA_017438085.1 Bacillota bacterium | reverse complement strand
GGAGCTTGCTGAAAAGCGCAGAGAAAAGCAGCCGCTGCAGTATCCTTCCGCAGGAAGCTTTTTCAAGCGCCCGGAAGGCCATTTTGCGGGCAAACTGATAGAGGATGCGGGACTTAAGGGTCTAAGCATAGGTGGGGCGCAGGTGTCGGATCTGCATGCAGGCTTCATCATCAATAAAGACAGGGCAACGGCCAGCGATGTTGTGGAGCTTATGCATGTGGTGCAGGAGACGGTTCTGGACCGGTTCGGCGTCAGCCTGGAGCCAGAAGTGCAGATAGTCCGGCTGCCGAAGAAAGAGGAAAACTGATTTGAGCTGCATAAACGCAGATTATCATACACATACGATATATTCCCACGGCCACATAAGGCCTCACGGGAAGAGCACCATAGAAGAAAATGCGGCTGCAGCGGAGGCTGCAGGTCTTAAGCTGCTCGGGATCTCGGATCACGGGCCTGGCCATATCGGTTATGGTCTGGATATGAATAAGCTCCCGCAGATAAAGGCAGAGATCGAGGCTGCGCGTAAAGCACATCCGGGACTGGATATACGGCTGAGCGTGGAGGCTAATATAATAAATCCTTCGGGACTGCTGGACGTGAGCCCGGAGGAACAGAAGGAGTTTGATTACGTCATTGCAGGTTACCATTACGGCATCTTCGGGGAGGCTCCCTTCAGAGCGGCGATGGTCCATGCGGGCGGTTACTGGTATGGCGCCACCGGAAGGTCTTCCAAGCGGGCTCTGGTTTACAATACGGACCTGGTGCTGGCGGCTCTTGATAGAAATAAGCTGCTGATACTGACTCACCCGGGGGATAAAGCGCCCTTTGATATAGCAAAAATAGCCGCGGCCTGCGAAAAATGCGGAAGCTTGATGGAGATCAACTCGCACCACGCCTGCCTTACAGTGGAGGGCATCAGGACCGCCATGGAGTATAATGTAAGCTTCGTGCTCAGCAGCGACGCGCACATCGCAAGTAACGTGGGCAATGTGGATGCCGCTCTTGCAAGGGCAAAGGAAGCCGGGCTGGAGCTGTCCCGAATAGTAAATTACACAGGGGAATAAAAAACGGGTCATCCGTTAGCATAAACATAGGAGGGATTCAATGGAACTTGTAGTCGTGACCGGTATGTCCGGCGCGGGAAAGACACAGGCCATACGCTGCCTGGAGGATCTGGACTATTACTGCATCGACAATATTCCGCCCAAACTGATGCTGGAGTTTGTCAACATCATAATGAAGGGCGGCGAAGAGATAGAGCGGCTGGCTTTCGTTATGGATGCCAGAGGAGCCAAATATTTCGGGGATATGAAAAACTGTCTGGAAGAGCTTCGCCAGATGGAGGATGTGAACCTGAGGCTCATCTTCCTTGAAGCTTCCGATGCGGTGCTTCTCAACCGGTACAAGGAGACACGGCGCATGCACCCGCTGGCTCAGGATGGCCGCATTCAGGACGGTATAGCCAAGGAAAGGGAACTGCTTAGCTTTGCAAAGGAGCAGGCAAGCATAGTTATAGACACGACCAGCCTGAAAACAGCTGCGCTGAACGCTGAAATAAGGAAATTCATCGCTTCCGAACGCAAAAAGGATGTTTTCAGCTTCACCGTTATGAGTTTCGGATTCAAAAATGGCATTCCGGAGGAGGCAGACTGGGTGCTGGACACCAGATTCATACCCAATCCCTTCTATGTGGAGAGCCTTAAGCACCTTACCGGCCTGAACAAGAAGGTCCAGGACTATGTGCTGCGTTTCCCTAAAACTATGGAATTCGTGAACGCGCAGGCAAAGTGGCTGCTTGATCTGGCCCCTGCTTACATGCACGAAGGCAAATACCATCTTATGATAGCGGTGGGCTGCACAGGCGGTCAGCACCGCAGTGTGGTTGTGGCGGAAAAGCTGGCCCGCGCGCTGGATGCCAGCGATTACAACGTTATACTGCTCCACAGGGAGCTCAGAAACAAGCCCAATAACAAGAACGCCGGGTCCTACCCTGGCATACTTTAAAGCAGGACTGCGGACTGTCCGCAGCTGTGCAATGTAATATTGGAGGCGGCGTTGGCTGCCCTGAACAGGAAAACATGTCATTCAGCACGGATGTAAAAAAAGAACTGACGCTCACCGAGCCCGGAAAGAAATGCTGCCAGCTGGCGCAGATCACCGGGTTTTTGAGGCTGGCAGGAACCATCACCCTCGGAATAGGGGGCATGGGTGTAAAGATCAGCACCGAGAATCCTGCGGTGGCCAGGGCGTTTGCCCAGCAGGTGAAGAGTTATTTCGGCACCCGGGCAGCTCTTAGCGTGGAGGAATCCGCGCTGGCCAGAGGCCGGTCCTACGAGCTGTCGATAACTCCGGACATGAATGCGGACGCCATACTCCGCGAGACAGGCATATTGTCCGTAAAAGAGGGCAGCAATTACATCACTGACGGGATCAGCAGCGAGATCACCAGAAAGCGCTGCTGTAAAAAGGCGGCGCTCCGCGGCGCATTCCTTGCTGCCGGTTCTGTAAGCGCGCCTACTTCCAAGGGTTATCATCTGGAGATCAGTTGCAGTTCGCCTGCTATGGGGGAGGATGTGCAGAAGCTGATGGCTGCCTATGGGCTGAAGGCAAAGCTCAGCGAGCGCAAAGGGCGCTTTGTGGTCTATCTTAAAGACGGAGATCAGATCGCAGATTTTCTGGGGCTTATTGGAGCCAACAGCGGAATGTTCAGCTATCAGGACACCCGGATCACCCGCGAGATGAAGAACGAGGCGAACCGCCTTAACAACTGCGAGATAGCTAATCTGGACAAGACCATAGCGGCAGCGCAGAAGCAGATAGCGGATATCAGGAAGATAGAGGAAAAGCGGGGCCTGGATTTTCTGCCCCTTAAGCTGCGTCAGACTGCAGAGCTCAGGCTGGAGAATCCGGAGCTGCCGCTGACAGAACTGGCGGAGCTTTTCGATCCTCCGCTGAAGAAATCCGGGCTGAATCACCGCTTTGAAAAAATCGCAGAGATAGCGAAAAAGCTGATTTAATTCACCATTCTATAGTGTATAATGGCGTTTGTACGGCTTGGGCCGGCAAACGCTTTTTTATGAGGAATACCGATGTTTAAGAAGATACCCGGACCTGTCAGTTCCCTGATAGCCTTTCTGTTTTTCGCCCTGGGCGGCCTGCTGATAAAGCTCATACCATGGAATTCTCTTGCAATCAACTCGGCAAGAAATTTCATAGCATTTTTCGTGATGCTTATATATGTGAAGGCCACCGGTCACAGGTTCGTTTTCAACAAACATGTATTTGTCGGCGGATTCTGCCTGTTTGCGACCATTGCGCTTTATGCCATGGCAAATAAGCTGACGACTGCTGCCAACACCATCATACTTCAGTTCACCAATCCGATCTTTGTCATCTTCCTGACCTGGCTGCTGTTTAAGAAAAAGCCCAGAAAAATGGATGTAACAGCATGCTTTTTCGTATTCTGCGGCGTATTATTCTTTTTCGTCGACGGCATTGCTGCGGGCAATATGCTTGGAAATGTGCTGGCACTCGTGTCGGGACTGACATTTGCGGGCGTCATGCTGATCAATTCATATCCCGACTCGGATCCACTCAGTTCGGTCCTTATAGGCATGGCAGGGGGTTTTGTAATGGGGCTTCCTTTCCTGCTGAAGCAGGATCTGAGCGCGGGCGGCACCGGCGCATGGATAGCGCTTTTATGCCTCGGAGTTTTCCAGCTGGGCTTTGCCTACATATTCTTTACGGAAGGCATCAGGACTACCCCACCGATAGCAGCCAGCCTTATGGGCGGCATTGAAGCGGTGCTCAATCCTACGCTGGTGGCGATATTCTATAAAGAAGTGATGACACCGCTGTCCCTTGCGGGCGCGTTTATAGTTTTCGTAAGCGTCATGGTCTATAATGTTGTTGATACCGTGCAGAGGCAGAAGCGCACTGCAGCATAGTGATCCGGAGGTTTATTTATGGCTCTTTTAAATGAGATGGAAATTGCAAAGACAGTCGAGCTGCTGATGAAGGAGTATCCGGATGCGGGCTGCGAGTTGGATCACGGTTCTGATTTTCAGCTGCTGGTGAGCGTGGTGCTTTCGGCGCAGACTACGGACAAGAGCGTGAATCAGGTTACCCCTGCGCTGTTTGCCGCGGCTCCCGATGCTTTTGCAATGGCGGAGC
>JAFRWH010000048.1 GCA_017438085.1 Bacillota bacterium | reverse complement strand
GGAGTCAGAAGAAGGTTGGAGATTGGAGTTGGTAGAATTGGTATTGAGACGGCTTTCCAGCTCGAGAATACGTGCTCTTGCAGTTGCTAATGCGTTCATATTTTACAAAGCCAAATTGCTCCGCCTAACGGCAGAGCTTGAGGAGGGTATTAAACCTGGGACAGAACTTGCCAAACTTCACCACCATCTTACGAGCATGCTTCACCACCTTGCAGGCGATGTTGATGAGCTTGTCGATGACTGTGCGCAAACGAATGCGTGAGATCGTCTTCGTCTTGTGATGCTGAAAGGATTGGTCGATAGCCAAGGCCTCGTCGCCAATGAGGTGCAGTGTATTGAAGGCTATCGCGGCGATAGCAAGGAAGAGGGTATTCGTGGTCATGTACTTGGAGGGAAGCAGCTCCATGTTCATGTCGGTCTTGAGCTCGCTGTGATATTGCTCGCTGGTAGCATGGTCCTTGTAGAGGTCAACAACCGCCAAAGCATATGGGCTGGCCTGCAACTTACCAGAAACCTCAGACAACTTGGCATCTTCGACAGGGCGAGGAAGATTGGTCCACCAGCCTTCAACTTCATAGATTTTCGGATTTTCGCAGCCATAGTTAGGATCATTGGGATCAGTCACACGAATCAACGCGTAGGGATCCACACCCTTATCGTCATGTTGATGTGCCATGCCTGCTTATAGCTGATGTATCCCAGCAGCCAGCCGAAGAGAGGGCTGGAGAGGGATCTTCCCACAGATCTTGATGTCTGGTAGAGAGACTGGCAGCGGGCTACATGGCTCACGGGTGAATTATCTGCGATAAAACCGCCGCTGTCGGTGGAGATCAGTATCTCGCCGAGAGTCCATATAAATGCCGAAGTCAAAGCCATGATCGGATGCCTCAGGTATGCATAGGAGCCGAAGCCTATCGCGTAAAGTATGGTGGCGAAGACCATCTTCTTGAACTGATGCATATGCTTGAACTTCGCGGAAACTATAGGCGAGAAGAACAGTATGGTGAATCCGTTGACCGACCACACGCGTCCGGAGAACTTGGAAGCGACCTCCAGACCGAAGCTGTCGTTCATCTGCAGGTTCAGCACGAAGCTGACCATCTGGTAGCAGATGGTGATGACGATCAGCGAACCAAAATAGCACATAAGTATGGGGCGTTCCTGCAGTACCTTGAAGATACTGACTCCGCTCTCCGCATCGTTGGTGCCGTTTTTCCTTGCCTGAGCAGCCATCTTTCTGCTGGCTCTTGCAATGCTGGGGTCATAATTGTCAACGGTAAAGATCCCGAAGAACAGCATGGCTATGCAGATCACTATGGCCTGGCATCTGTAGACCCAGGGGAGGTGATTGTAGAACAGCGCACCCCCGATGGCCGGCCCGATGGCTATGCCCAGGTTCTGGCAGAGGTAGAGAAGAGCGAAACCTTCTCTTCTGCCTGTTCCTCTCATAGCGTCTGCCAGCAGACCTGCGATGCCCGGGTAGGCTGCGCTGGAAAAGAAATTGGTCGTGAAAAGGAAGGGTATGACCCATCTGCTGCGGCAGAGCACGGAGGATGCGAAGCAGCTGATCACCACGAGGATGAACATCAGAAGGCTGATGCGCTTGCGCCCGTAGAAGTCGGCCAGCCTGCCGCCCAGCATGGAAGCTGCCACGGCCAGTATGGCCTGGCCGGAAACTATGAGGCCGATAAGGAATTCGGGGATACCCAGTATGCTTCTGAGCAGCAGCGTGGAGATGGTGAAACTCATGGAGCTGATACCCAGTATCATTCTGGAAAGACAGATGACATAGACCTGTTTAGGCAGGCCCCTATACTGATTGATGTAGTTCAAGGTAGAAATTACCTCCTGATTGCGGGCTCATTGCCCGGCGAATAACGTTCATTTTCAAAGGATATGATATCAAAAGAAACACGTTCTTTCAACCGAAAGAACGTGTTCGATATGCGAATATTCTGCTGATTTTTAGCGTTTCAGTTCTGATCTGCAATAAAATTTACGGCCATTTCCATTATTTCCAGCAGGCGGTCCTCATTGCAGCTCAGCTTCAGATAACCTATCAGAGCCTCAAAGCCGGTAGCCCATTTGTAGTCTGTTGCGGAGGCGTTTTTTGCCTTTGTGGCGATCTTATGGTTCCTGGCTCTTGTGACTACATGCTGCTCCTCTTCGGAAAGCTGCTCCATAAGAGCCTTTACTATGGCAGCCTGAGCTTCGGCCTTGACGTATCTGACGGCTTCCCTGTGAAGCCTGTCCGCGTGGCCGCCGGAAAAGCCGCGGCGCACCAGGCGCTCCCGCACGAATTCCTCGTAAACGGCATCGCCCAGGAAAGCCAGCTCTATTGAATTCATCTGCTTAGGATCCATAGTTTATCTGCCTGTAATCACAACAGCAGGAAAAGATCATTTTTCGGACACGCTCCCGCTTAGCTGGGGCCCAGCAGCGGTACATCAGTTCAAGCTTCGCATGTGGCTTGCTTTCACTGTGTACCGGCATCCCAGATAGTCCTCAAAATCTGATCTTTTCCTGCCGAATTTATGCTTTGTCTGCTTCGTTCATCATATTGCGCAGGGTCCCGGTCTTAAAGCCTTCGGGCAGCTTTTTCCCGGAGGCCTCTTCCTGCTTTGCCGCAGGCTTTGACCTTACCACCTGAACGCCCTGCGGGGTATCCTTAAGGGTGATGCCCTGAGCAGCCAGCTCGTCTCTGATGCGGTCTGCCTCCGCCCAGTTCTTTGCAGCTCTTGCTGCCTGGCGGGCATCGATCAGAGCCTGTATCTCAGGTTCTATCTCTTCCTTTATCTCCTGCTCCAGCAGACCGAGAACACCGCAAAGCTCCTTAAGAAGAGCCAGAGCCTTCTCTGCGAACTCCTTGCTGCAGCCGCCGGCCACATCGGTGTTCACATCGCGGACCAGATCGAAAATGGCAGCCTCTGCATCGGCAGTGTTGAGATCGTCATCCATAGCGGCAATGAATGCATCCTTATACTTCTGATAGCTTTCCAGCTCTTTAGCTTCCGCCTCGCTCATGCTGCCGCTGCCGACCTGAGCCAGATAGCCCAGATTGCGGGCGCAGTTTCTGATGCGCTCCATGCCGGCCTCACACTGCTCCATGATCTCCTTGGAGAAGTCTATGGGGCCTCTGTACTGCACCGAAAGCAGGAAAAACCTCACCACTTCGCCATCGTAGTCCTTCAGGATATCGTGAAGCAGGAAGAAATTGCCCTTGGATTTGGACATTTTCTCCTTATCCAGCGTTATAAAGCCGTTGTGCATCCAGTAGCGGGCGAATTTCTTGCCTGAAAGGCCCTCTGACTGGGCAATTTCGTTCTCGTGATGCGGAAACTGCAGGTCTTCGCCGCCTGCGTGCAGGTCTATGGTCTCTCCCAGGTACTTCTTGGACATGGCAGAGCACTCGATGTGCCAGCCGGGTCTTCCCATGCCCCAGGGGCTCTCCCAGGCTATCTCGTCAGGCTCCTTGCGGGCCTTCCAGAGTGCGAAATCCAGAGGATCCTCCTTTACATCGCCGGGCTCCACGCGGGCGCCTGCTTCCAGGTCGTCTATGTTCTGGCCGGAAAGCTTGCCGTAGCCGGGGAATTTGCGGGTGCGGTAGTAAACGTCGCCGTTGACCTCATAAGCCAGCCCCTTGTCTATCAGCCCCTGAACGAAGGCGATGATGTCGGGTATGGTCTCGGACACCCTGGGATGCACCGTGGCCTTGCGCACATTCAGCTTCTTTACATCCTCGTAATAAGCTGCGATGTACTTTTCAGCCACCTCCATGGCCCCTATGCCCTCCTGGCGGGCGCGGTTTATAATCTTGTCATCCACGTCGGTAAAATTCTGAACGTACTTCACCTTCTGTCCGCGGTACTCCAGATAGCGGCGCATGGTATCGAACACCACTATGGGGCGGGCATTTCCTATGTGGATGTAGTTGTAGACAGTGGGACCGCAGACATACATGGTCAGCGCTTTCGGATTCTGCGGCACCAGATCTTCTTTATGTCTTGTAAAAGTGTTGTAGACTTTCATTTTTTTATCCCTTCTCGGGGCGGTATTAGCCCCTTCTTTCGGCGTTGATTATCTCCATAGCCTTTTCGAACGCATCATCCGCATCCATAAGACTGAAATCCGCCTCTCTGCGCAGCTTGAACTCCACCTGGCGCTCTGCAGCCTTCTTGCCTACGGTTATCCTGAGAGGAATGCCGATAAGGTCCGCATCCTTGAACTTGACGCCGGGGCGCTCGTCGCGGTCATCCAGAATGACCTCGGCGCCTGCCACCTGCAGCCTTTCGTACAGCTCCTCAGCCAGGGAGACCTGTACCTCGTCCTTTGTATTCAGAAGCTCTACTATGATGTGATAGGGAGCCACGGACATGGGCCAGATTATGCCGTTTTCATCGTGATGCTGCTCCACCACCGCTGCCATGGTGCGGGTTACGCCAATGCCGTAGCAGCCCATGACCATGGGCTGATCGGTCTGGTTCTCGTCCTTGTAGAAGGCCTGCATTGCATTGGAATACTTGGTCCTGAGCTTGAACACCTGACCGACCTCAATGCCCTTGGCGCTCTTTACGGGAGCTCCGCACACGGGACAGGGGTCTCCTGCCTGCAGCTGCTTTAGATCCGCAATGATATCCGCCTTGTAGTCGCGTCCGTAGTTGACATTTTTAATGTGATGATCTGCCTCGCAGGCGCCGCACATCATGTTCTTTGCGTTCACAAGCTCGCTGTCGATGATTATCCTGCAGTCGTGAAGCCCCACGGGACCTGTAAATCCGCCCACAGCGCCTGTCTTCTCGTGCATAGCGTCTTCATTGGCGAATTCCACGGCGAATTCGGGCACATCAAGAGTATTTACCAGCTTGATCATGTTGAGCTGACGGTCTCCGCGGATGAAGACTGCCACATACTCGGGCTCCTCCTGTCCCTCGTGATATACGGAGAACAGCAGCGCCTTGATGGACTTCTCCTGAGGCATGCCAAGATAATTGCATACATCCTCTATGGTCTTGGTGCCGGGAGTGAAGACCTTCTCCATGGGGAGCTCTTCCTCCTGAGGCATAACGGCATCCTTGAACTCCGCCTTTTCGGCAGTTGCAGCCATGCCGCAGTGATCGCAGTAGATGATCTCCTCCTCGCCTACCTCTGCCAGAGCGCAGAATTCGTGGGAACCCTTGCCGCCTATGGCGCCGGTATCTGCCTCAACAGGACGGAAATCCAGACCGCAGCGGGTGAATACTCTGGCGTAAGCATCGTACATATCCTGATAGCTCTTCTCCAGGCCTTCCTCGTCCTTATCGAAGCTGTAGCCATCCTTCATGATGAACTCGCGGCTCCTGATGAGTCCGAAGCGGGGACGGGCTTCGTCCCTGTACTTGGTCTGGATCTGGTAAATATTAAAGGGCAGCTGCTTGTGAGAGCTGATGCTGCTGCGGACTATATCTGTAAAGACTTCCTCTGCAGTGGGGCCGAGGCAGAAATCTCTGTCATTTCTGTCCTTGACTCTCCAGAGCTCGGGGCCGTAGGCGTACCAGCGGCCGGATTCCTTCCAGAGATCCGCGTCCTGTATCGC